>CAZNRV010000129.1:0-3096 GCA_964575495.1 uncultured bacterium | reverse complement strand
GGACATTAGAGCATTTTACCCGTGAGGCGGCAGCAGAAAGGATTCTTGCCCTGGGTGGAACGGTCTCATCCTCAGTTTCCAAGAATACCGATTATGTGGTTGTCGGCAAGGAGCCGGGTTCAAAACTTGACAAAGCAAAGTCACTGGGTGTCAAGACGGTTGATGAAGAGGAGTTCCTCCGGCTGATTGGGGAAGGTAGCGGGTGAAGACCGAAAACGGGCTCTTAACGCCGATTCAGTTTCTTAAAGGTATCGGGCCGAAAAGAGCGAGGCAGTTTGAACGTCTCGGGGTGAGGACGGTCAGGGATTTGCTTTTTTTGGTCCCGAGGAGGTATCTGGACCGGTCCCAGGTGCTGCCGATTGCCCGGTTGCGGGTTGGTGATGAGGCAACGGTGATTGGCAGAATCATTGCCGCCGGTAATAGAAAGACGAAAAACTTTAAGGAATTGGTCAGTTGCCTCGTCAAGGACGATTCGGATGTGATTGAGGCGCTCTGGTTTAACCGACCGGATTTAAAGGCAAGGTTCAAGCCCGGTCAGGAGATTTTAATCTCGGGAAAGGTTACCCGTTTCCGGCATAAGCAGTTTGTCAATCCCAATTTTGAACTGTTAGAGGGCCGAAGGGATTTTTCCTTTACCAATATCATCATCCCGGTTTATCCCTTGACTGAGGGACTGTCAGTCTGGGTGATCAGAAGGGCGGTGGAGACCGGGCTCAAGCATTTTGGGTCCTTCCTGAGCGAGACTCTGACCCGAGAGATTCTCGCCCATTACCGGTTTCCGGATATCCATAGTGCAATTGAGGCGGTGCATTTTCCCAAGAGTCTGGTGCTGGCGCAAAGGGCACGGGAGCGCTTGATTTATGATGAGTTGTTCTATTTTCAGTTGCTTTTGGCGCTGCGCCGGCAGGAGAGCCGGCAGGTACTCAAGCCCGAACCGTTGATTGAGAAAGGGACGCTCACCAGGCCGTTTGCCGCCGGGCTCGGGTTCAAACTGACCCGGGCACAGGAGCGGGTGATTGAGGAAATCAGACAGGACCTGGCAGAAAGGCGGTGTATGAACCTGCTTTTGCAGGGTGATGTCGGTTCGGGTAAGACGGTAGTGGCACTTTATGCGATGCTCATCGCCATTGAGAACGGGTTTCAATCGGCGATGATGGCACCGACCGAGATTTTGGCTGAGCAGCATTTTGATAACTGGCACCGACGGCTTGCGGATTTGGGGGTCAGGTCCGCACTTCTCACCGGTTCCACCAGCCAAAAGGAGCGGGAGCGAATCCGCGCCGGGCTGGAAACCGGTGATGTTGAAATGGTCTTCGGCACCCATGCCCTGATTGAAGAGGGGGTGAAATTCCAGCGTCTGGCACTGGTGGTGGTTGATGAGCAGCACCGGTTCGGGGTGATGCAAAGGGCGGCGCTCTTGAACAAAGGGATAAACCCGGACTTTTTGGTGATGACCGCTACCCCGATTCCACGCACCCTAACCTTGACCGTTTACGGTGATTTGGATTTGTCAATTTTAAATGAGAAACCGCCGGGCAGAATGCCGGTAATAACCAGACTTTTTACCGAGCGGGACCGGGAGCGGGTTTATCAGGGAATAAGAAGACGGCTGGCTGCGGGTGAGCAGGTCTTTGTTGTCTGTCCGCTGATTGAGGAGAGCGAGAAACTGGAACTGGCATCGGCGGTGGCGAGTTTTGAACGGACGCAGCGGGCGTTTCCTGATTTCCGGGTTGGTCTTGTCCACGGCAGGTTAAAGGCTGAGGAAAGGCGGGCGATGATGGAGCGCTTTCGTAACCGGGAACTGGACATCCTGGTGGCAACGCCGGTGATTGAGGTTGGGGTTGACATTCCCAATGCGACGGTGATGGTGATTGAACATCCGGAAAGGTTCGGGCTGGCACAGTTACACCAGTTGCGGGGCAGGATTGGCCGAGGCGACAGGCAGGCGTGGTGCATTCTGATGGCTGGGGATGAGGAACTGGCTGAGTCGAGCGAGCGGCTGCGCTATTTTGTCTCAACCAGCGACGGGTTCAAACTGGCGGAGAAGGACTTGGAGTTGCGCGGACCCGGCGAGATTTTAGGCACCAGACAGCACGGGTTGCCGGACCTGCGCCTGGCAGACATCTTCCGGGACCGGGAGATTCTGCTGCGGGCAAGGCGGGACGCCTTCCGGCTGGTTGAAATTGACCCGGCACTGAGGCAGCCCGAGAACGAACGGATCAGAAGGACGCTTTTGGAAAGGTTCAAGGGCAGGGCAGAACTTCTCAGGGTCGGATAGGAGGAGGCAATGGCTACGGCAAAAGGCAAAATCTTGAGCAGTCTGCTGGTGGGGCTGAGTCTATTCTGCTTCTGCACAAGCAATGTCCCAAAATCGGTGGGCAGACTGCGGGAGGTAACAATCATCACCAATTACTGGCAACAGGTTGGTGAAACGGTTGAAGGGATTCTCTGCCACCCGATTATGACACCCCAGCCCGAGCCGGAGTTTATATTGCGGGTGGCAGGGTTCAACCGGTTTAAGGACCTTGCCCAGTTGAGAATTGTGTTTCTGCTCGGCACCAGCAAGGATTCAATCATCAAGGCTGTTTTGGGCTCAAGGCTGGATTCGCTTTCCGAAAACGGGTGCGGGCTTTTCCGGTTTCCCAATGCCTGGGGCGCAAATCAGTGGGTGCTGGTTTTTGTTGCCCAAGACAGTTCAAACCTGATTCAAGGATTAAATGCTTATGCGCAAAGGCTTAGAAGAACCGTTACCGAATTTGTCCTTGACCAGATGACCAGAGCAACCTATCTTTCGGGCAGGAATGAGGAGTTGAGCGGTCAGATTGCGGAAAGTTTCGGCTTTTCAATTGATGTGCCGAAGAAATGGCTCCTGCAGGATAAGTCCGTTGCCGAGAATTTCATTTATCTGCACAGCCATTTTCCGGACCGGAGCATTTTTGTCTTCTGGAGCGATACTGTTGCCAGCCTGAATCCGGATTCGGTCCTGGATATGCGCGACCATCTGACCGGCAGGTATTATGACGGCGATTCGGCTGACCGGAGTGCGGTTGCGGCTGAGACCATTCAATTCTTGGGTGTGCCCTGCCTGAGATTGCG
>CAZNRV010000128.1:0-1841 GCA_964575495.1 uncultured bacterium | reverse complement strand
ATATTGGTCATAATTTTTGAATAGCCCCTTATAGTCAAATGGTGCATTGAAATACGGTGGTGATGTAATCATTAGATGGACGCTCTCATCAGGAATCTCTTGCATGCTCATACAATTTCCGATTATCAACTTATGGTGTGTCATAGTAGCACAATTTTACCTCTGTAGGGATGCAACCTCCCCAGATACTTGCCTCTTTTAAGTTGATTAATTTCTTTTCTTCTTTTTTAAATAATGGTAGTTGGCTCATAGCCTTATTATTTATATCAACGCTCCGATGGAGTGCGGTTATCCTGACTTTTGTTTTCACGAGAGTATTATATAAAAAATCTGCTGCCTATCAAGGTTTTGAACGAGTTGCACTGGTGGGTTCTGGCTTACCGCTGGAGTTGACATTTGCAAGTCAGCGTCTAAATTGTCGGTAGATGAGCGAAACCGAGGCAAGGCAGTTCAGCCCGCGGCTGGTTTCCGATGTGGCGCTGGTAACCGCGGCATATATCGCAGCCCAGATTCTTTCGGATATCGCCAGTCTGCGGATTGTCTTTCTTGCCGGGTTCAGCATTGATGCCGGCACTTTGATTTACCCGTTTACCTTTACCATCCGGGACCTGGTGCACAAGACCGCAGGAATCAAGGTTGCCCGGCAGGTGATTGTTGCCGCCGGGGTAATCAATCTGTTTATGGCGTTTCTGTTCTGGCTGGTGGCAAAACTGCCGCCGGATAAAAGCGTGGGTCCGCAACTGGAGTTCGGAATGGTCCTTGCCCCGGTCTGGCGGATTGTGATTGCCTCAATCATTGCTGAGGTGGCATCAGAACTGGTTGACGGTGAAATCTATCAGTTATGGGTGAACAAAATGGGTTTGCGTCGGCAGTGGCTGCGGGTGCTGGTTTCAAATTCGGTGAGTGTGCCGCTGGATTCGGCAATTTTCTGTTCGCTTGCCTTTATCGGCAGGATGCCGCTGTTTGTGGTAATAAGCATTTTCTGGGCGAATGTGATTCTCAAAGGCATCTGCACCTTAATCTCCCTGCCCTGGATTTATCTGGTGCGGGAGAGGCGGTCGGCTTGACAGTTGGTTATTGGTGAGTAAATTTGACCTATGCAACGAACACTGGCACGGAATTTGCCCAGGCATATCGGTGAGCAGGTCCGACTTTTGGGCTGGGTGCACCACATCCGGAAGTTGGGCAGGATTTCGTTTGTTTTGCTGCGCGACCGGACCGGGGTTGCACAGGCGGTAACCGCAGAACCGGATAAATTCAATCTGAATAAAATTCCGCGGGAGGCAATTGTGGAGTTAATCGGCAGGGTCAAACCAGAGCCGCAGGCGCGCCAGGGCTGCGAACTGGAACTGGAGTCAGTCAGGGTGCTGATTGAGCCGGTGGCAACCCTGCCGTTTGAGGTCTCCCGTTCCAAAAGGAAACTGAATCTGAAACTGGATATGATTTTAGACCACCGGGCTTTTTCCCTGCGCAATTTAGAGCTGGGCGCGGTGTTTCGGGTTCAGGCAGAGATTGTCCGTTCCTTTCAGGATTTTATGCGGCAGGAGGGGTTTCTGGAGGTGCACACCTCCAAGATTGTTGCAGCCGGGACCGAAGGCGGGACCGCACTTTTTCCGATTCAGTATTTTGAGCAGAAGGCTTATCTGGCACAGAGCCCGCAGTTCTACAAGCAGATGCTGGTCGGCGCGGGTTATGAGCGGGTGTTTGAGGTCGGGTTTGTTTATCGGGCAGAGGACCATGCCACATCCAGACATATCAATGAGTATCTGTCCCTGGACTATGAGATGGGGTTTATTGACTCGTTTGAGGATGTTACCCGCTTAGAGGAGCGGATGCTGAAG
>CAZNRV010000127.1:0-2320 GCA_964575495.1 uncultured bacterium | reverse complement strand
GATCCAGGAGACCTCGCCTTCGGTGTAGCCCAGTTTCTTGGCACCGATGAATGATTCGTAGTAGAGCAGTGAGTCAAAGCCAAGGTTGTGGAACTTGCGTTTGACACCCAGGGCCCAGAGCCGGGCACGGGTGATACGGTTGCGGTGCAAGAGAAACTTGAGCCAGCCAAAGGGAAAGAGGCGACCGCCAATGCGTCTGAGCACCTGGTTGTAATCGGGCAGAGCAACGCACATACCCGCAACCTCACCCTGATAAAAAACGAGCGGGCAGATTTCTGGCTGAATGATGGGCTTTAACTGCCGGGCAAGGCCGTCAATCTCCTCGTCGGTCATCGGTGCAAAGTCCCAGTTTTTTGACCAGGCGTCGTTGTAAACCTCTTTGATGTGTTTCAGGTCGGTCTTGAGGTCGTTGAGGTTGACCGGGCGCACGACAAGACCGGACCTGCCTTTGAGCGCCTGCAAAACCCGCTGCAGTTTCTCGGGAATCGGCTGGTCAAGCGGGACCGAATAGGCGTAGAGGTCTTTGACCTTGGCAAGTCCGCAGCGCTCAAACAGTTCGGGATAATAAGCCGGGTTGTAACTCATCTTGATATAGGGCAGACCGTCAAATGGCTCAACCAGCAGTCCGGCTTCATCATTCAGGCTGGGATTGGCGGGACCGTAAATCAGTTTCATTCCCGCTGCGGCGAGAAAATTCCTGACCGCAGCGAAGAGCGCCTGAGCGGTACTGAGATTGTTTTCACACTCAAAAAAGCCGAAAAAACCAATCCGGGTTTGGTGGTAGTCATTGTAATTCCGGTCAATTGTGGCGCAGATTCTACCCACAACCCGGCCGGCACGTTCGGCAAGAAACAGCGCCCGCTGGGCATGGTTCCAGAATGGGTTTTTGCCCGGGGTCAGGGTGTTTTTGACATCGGCAATCAGGGGTGGCACCCAGTTGGGGTCGTTTTGGTAAAGGGAAAAGGGCAGTCGGACAAACCGGTTAAAGTCGTTAGCGGTCTGGACCGGGCGGACTCGGACTTGGTTCAAGGAAGCAGCCCTTCCTTTTTACCCACCTTTTCAAAGATTTCCAGCGCCTCGGTGATGTCGTCGTCGGTATGAGTTGCCATTAAACTCGTGCGGATGAGCGAGCGGTTAGGCGGAACTGCAGGTGGCAGAACTGGGTTGGCAAAGATACCGGCGTCAAAAAGGGCGCGCCAGAAATGGAGGGTCTTCATATCATAGCCGATGTGAATCGGAATAATGGGTGTAACGCTGGTGCCGATGTTGTAGCCCATTGAATGCAGACCTGTTAGCATCCTTTTGGCATTGCGCCAGAGCCTTTCGCGCCGCTCGGGTTCGGATTTGATTATTGAAAGCGCAGTTAGAACCGTGGCAACCGCGGTCGGGGGAATTGCAGCAGAAAAGATCAGCGGGCGTGCCTGATGCCGGATAAAGGTTATGACCTTGTGCCCACCCGTAACATAGCCACCAATGGTGGCAAAGGATTTGGAGAATGTGCCCATAATCAGGTCAACATCATCCTCAACACCGAAGTGTTCGGCGGTGCCCCGCCCCTGTTTTCCTAAAACACCAACCGCATGGGCGTCATCAACCATCAGCCGGCAGTGGTATTTTTTTACCAGGGGAACGATTCTGTCAAGGGGTGCGATGTCTCCTTCCATAGAGAAGACGCCATCAACAATCACCAGTTTGCCTGCATCCTTGTGCAGGGCTTTGAGCACCGTTTCCAGGGAATCGGGGTCATTGTGGGTGAAGCGCTTGACCTGACCATAAGACATCTGGCAACCGTCCATGATTGAGGCATGGTCAAGTTTGTCGGTGATGGCAACATCACCCCTTTTGACCAGTGCGGAGACAACGCCAAGGTTGGTCTGATAGCCCGTGGAAAAGACGATGCAGTCTTCCTTTTTGTAGAAATCGGCAAGTTCGGCTTCGAGCTGGACATGTAAATCAAGGGTGCCATTAAGAAACCTTGAGCCGGTGCAGCCGGTGCCGTATTTTCTGATGGCGTCAATCGCTGCCTGTTTTACCCGCGGGTCGGTTGTCAGACCGAGGTAGTTGTTTGAGCCGAGCATAATCAGTTCCTTGCCCTTGATTATGACGCGGCGGTCTGGTTCGGAGTTGAGGGGAATAAAATATGGATAATAACCCGCCTTTTTTGCCCGGTCAACAATCGGGTAGTATTCATAACACTTTGCGAATAAATCCATTTGGCTCATTCTATGCAACAAGAATTTTTTGTCAAGGATGCGCCGGAATGCTTGTTGTCATTTCTGGGTTATTGGCTGTCGTTCTAAGAACTGCGGAGGTAGTATAC
>CAZNRV010000126.1:0-4023 GCA_964575495.1 uncultured bacterium | reverse complement strand
AGTAAAGGCTTTCGTTTCTGATCGCGGTAAACTTGGGATAGCCATACCTGTTAGCGGCAATTAGATTGAACTGAGGACCGGTGGCAATCCCGGTCTCCTGAAATTCTGCTGCACCGCAGGCTGAGTCGGCAAAAAAGGAGATGGTCCTTTTGCCCTTAAACAGATAGTCAGTGGAAATCAACGCACTGCCATCGGTGATATCATAATCAAGACAGCCGAGGTTGCGCTGGTAAGGGTTGACCGTTATACCTTCATTCCAGCGCCAGTTTCCGCCTCTGGGTTTAAAGTTATACCGGATTTCACCATAGCCGGTCTTGTACATAGCGTGAAGCCCGCGGCTGGTGTCACAGGCAAGATAACGCACAGCCGGACCCAAAAACTGCCGGTCCCGGTCGGTCCCACCAATGGTGTCAAGGAAGAACTGGGCAGAGGAGACAGAAAGGAACAAAAGGAGGAAAACAAATAGCCAGCGCAGGCTTAACATCAAAAATAATATAACCCAGCCAATTCAGGAATCAAGGTTTTGTATTGCTCAATCTGTGTTACCCTGCCACTAACAGGGCGATGCTATTAAAAAAGGGTGTAATTATCTAAATCATTGATTTTTCATTAGATAAAGAAAGGGGGCAGGTCCCCCCCACCACCCCCTATTTTAAACCCAGGTTTCGTTTTTGCTGCAAGATGGTTGTGAACTTGGTTTTAGGAAAGCAAGGCAGAATAACAGCAGCTACAAAGTTGCAATCGGTCAGGACAACCAGTTGAAGATGAACAACGAGAGTAAGCATTTTTGCGATTTTAAGAAACAGGTTAAGGCTAAGGCTGAGATTGGCTCTAATTTTCAAACCTGAATTTGACCCGATGATTATGGTTGCTATGATTTGCCGATGTGGGAAAAGCAAATCTTTGAAAAAATTTGTCAGGAGATTGAAAAACTTGAGCCGGAGATGATTGAAATGCAGCGTTGTTTGACCGCGCTGCCGGCAATCAGCCCGAAGTCAGGTGGTGAAGGCGAGAAGAAAAGGGTGGACTATCTCAAACCCTTGCTTGACTCCTGGGGTCTTGAGGTTCTTGAGTTACGCGCACCTGACCCTTTATCTCCGTGCGGTTATCGACCAAGCATTGTTGCCAGACTTGTCGGTAAAAAGGAAAAACCAATTATCTGGGTTATGACCCATCTTGATGTTGTGCCGCCAGGACCAAAGGAGCTGTGGCTTTCTGACCCTTTTGTTGCGAGAATTGAGAATGGCAAAATCTTTGGTCGCGGGGTTGAGGACAACCAGCAGGAGATGGTGGCAAGCATCTTTGCCTTAAAGGCGCTTTTAAATCTTGGTCTGAAACCAGAACTGACAATTGGACTGATGCTTGTGGCCGATGAGGAGACCGGCTCTGAGTTCGGTGTTGACTGGCTTTTAAAGAATCACAAGTTGTGTGCCCAAGATGATTTGGTTGTTGTGCCGGATGCCGGTAATGAGGAAGGAACCCTCCTTGAGGTTGCGGAGAAGTCCATCTTGTGGCTCAAGTTTACCACTTTAGGTCAGCAGGCACACGGCTCAACACCACATCATGGCAACAACGCCCATCGCGCTGGTGCCAACCTCCTTTTACGGCTGGATAAGGTCCTACATCAAACCTTTGACGCCAAAGACGAGCTTTTCTCACCACCCTATTCAACAATTGAACCAACCAAAAAGGAGGAAAATGTCCCGAATATAAATACCATTCCGGGTGAAGATGTTTTCTATTTTGATATGCGCATTTTGCCGCAGTACCGGCTGGAACAGGTTTTAGAAAAAGTGAGCGCGGTAAAGGCAAAAATTGAGGAGGAGTTCAAGGTCAGGGTGAATGTTGAGATTGAGCAAAATGCACAGGCAGCACCGATGACAAGACCAGATGCGCCAGTTGTCAAGATGCTTGCATGCGCCGTGCGAACTGTTTACAATAAAGAGCCCTTTCCTAAGGGGATTGGTGGTGGCACCGTGGCGGCATTCTTCCGCAGAATAGGGATTCCCGCCGTGGTCTGGGGCAGAAATTGCGGTCAGGCACACAAGCCCAACGAGTTCTGCCTGATTGCCAATATGGTTGGCAATGCCAAGGTTTACGCCCATCTCTTTGCACTGGGTCTAAAAGAAGTTCAAGGTTGACTTATGGTTTATAAAGGCTAAATTAGGTTATGGAGCTTCGTTCACCTGAGGAGTTAAAACAGTTTGTTGACCTTGACCGGGCTGAGGTTGTTGACGAAAGGTCAAAGGGCGGCGAGGTGATTTTAATCCCGTTTTTGAACCCTTTTGCACCCATACCCGCACTCAGTGCAATCGCAGACAATCTTTCCTGGTTTATGGAGCAGGTTACCGGCAGGGGCTATCAGAAGGCAGAAGAGGTTTACGATGTCGGTTTTGTGGTGCGCGAGCCCGGACATCACGCCTACGGTCTCAAGGTTAATGCCGACGGACCGATGGTGGTAATTTCCCGGGTTTCAGTTTTGGAGGATGAGACCGTCTTTCACCGCTATGTGAACTACCTTCACACCGGCATTTTTCTCTGATTCCGCTCAAGGGCAAGAATCAGCATCTCCAGACAAAAACAGAGCGCGGCAAGGTAAAGAAGCCATTGAGCCAGTTCTGTAATGGTTATACCTGAGCAGGTCCGAACCCTTATCCCCTTTCTGGTAACTTGGCTTGAGGGCACCGGGGTCAAATCACCCTCTTCAGGCAAAGGGTTGAGCGCAACTGTCAGGGTCTCATGGTTAACAAGACTATAGATGCCGGGAACCTTGGTGTCCGTAAGCAGCACAAACGGGCGCGGCAGACCAAGTTCAGTTATCACGGTCTTTTCATAAATTGGCGTTGAGACCACATACGGCTTGGCGCTAAAGACATCAAGCCTGACGGTTTCGCCAACTGTGTATTCGGATTTAAAAGCGCGGCTGGTGAGATAGGCAATAGTTCTGTGCAAAAGTGGGGCAAAGGCTGCCTTGTAAATCAAATCAGTCGCCTCAGGAACCGGCGCAAACGACCAGATGACGAGACGCTTCTCAGGCAGTTCGAGTACCAGCGGGTCCCCGCTATTTAGTTGGATGAGGGTGCGTGCGCCCCTGAGTCGGGAATAACGGTAAACCTTAATCTGGACAATGTCGCCCTTCTGAAATATGTCAAGAACAGGATGGGTAGTGTCAACCTCCTGGGGCGCAACGAAGCCGGCAGGCTGGGCTGAACCGAGGATTTTCAGATACCTGCCGATACCTGAAATTTCCGGCAGGGGCGCGGACGCACAGACCAAGGCAGCTCCGCCAGAATTGAGATAGAAATCAAGCCGGTCAAAATCAGCACTATTAAGCGCTGCCCCATCGGTGATGATGATGGCCGGATAATTGCGCAGTTCGGTTTTTCGAAACTGGGTGATATCCAGCAAGAACGGTTTGAAAAGAAGGGTGTCAGCGCTCAGCGCCAGATAAAGGTATTGACCGGATACCGCTGCCGAGTGAAAAATCGGCACCGGATGCTGTTTCGGAATGTTAACGGCAAAGTAGCGGACATTGTCAACCGTCAGGGAATCGGAAACCAGCTCAACTGTCCCGGTATAGGTGCCGGGCTTGTCAAAACGATAGGTAAAGCTTACTCTTGTCGTGGCGCGGGGCTTGAGGTCAACTGCCTGTTCCTCATAATGGTTTTCAACTTTGAGTTGAACGATGCGGCTGACATCCGAACTTGAGTGGTTGTAAATCTCCGCCCTGATACTGTTGTCCTGAAGATAGACGCGGCTGATGCCGGCATTTTCAAACCTTTCGCTGCCCACATTGACAATCTCAAGAAGTTCTGAAAGTCTTACCGGCAGGGATTCGGGAAATGAACGCTTCTGCAAATCGGTAATAAGGACAACCGGTATTGGGCTATCCTTGACAAATGTCGCTGCCCGATTGAGCGCGGGATTGAGGAGAGGTGCCAGCGCCGATGGCTTGATGGTGTCAAGGATTTTGTGAACCACAGCTTGACCGGAAAACAAGGTCTCAGGTTGACTGGCAAGAAG
>CAZNRV010000125.1:0-9276 GCA_964575495.1 uncultured bacterium | reverse complement strand
CCCTTCAAACATCCCCGTTAATTTTCTAAAGATTCTGGCTCTAAATGATAGGGGGCGTTCTGCCTTGGCAGGTGGCGCAAGCCACATGGCTAAAATCACCTCCTAAGGAATCCCTTTTTCATCTTTCCATTGCCCGTTTTGCATTTTGCCTTGAACATTGCATAAGCCTCTGGCTCTAAATGAGGAAAGGCATCCTTATTAACGACCGGATGTCATACTTGACAAGGGTTATTTCGGCTGTATTATGTGGTGCTACCTGAGTGCCACTGGCTTGGGCAGCTGATTCTGTTAAGACAAAACAAAGGGAGGTCAGAATGAAGCGTAGCAGGATAATGCTCGCGCTCGCTACCTTGAGCCTGTGGCTCTGGGCAGCAGATGATGCGGCTGTTGTGCCTTCTCAGGGTGTTGCCGCAGCACCCTTAACTGACAACCTGATTGCAGCAGTTGATGCCATCACCATCCCCAGGATGCTCTCCTATCAGGGCAGATTGACCGACAGTTTAGGCAATCCGGTGCCGGACGGCAACTATCAGATGACCTTCCGACTTTATCAGCAGGAGACCGGTGGAACTCCATTCTGGACCGAGGCACAGACGGTAATGGTCAGAGGTGGACTTTTCTCGGCACTTTTAGGTGCGGTTACGCCGATTAACTCAATACCGGATGCGGGCACGGTCTGGCTCGGTCTGCAGGTAGGTATCACACCGGAATTAGCACCAAGGTTAAGGATTGTCTCGTCAGCCTACAGTTATCTATCTGAGCATTCGGCAAATGCGGACAGTGCGGTTGGTGCCGAGCGGCTCGGCGGTTATAACATCGCTGGTCTTGATGCCAGATATGTGAATGAAGGACAGGAAAACTCAATTACCAGCGCAATGATTATCGATGGCACGATTGTGCGGCAGGATGTTGCCTCAAGCTTCAAGGCGCCCTATTCAGATACTGCCGACTATGCCCGCTTGGCACCGACAACTGACAGCGCCAGGGTTGCAGCAAACAGCCATAAGTTGCAGGGTAAGGATACAACTGCCTTGAGCGCCAAGTTTGTTGACGAAGGACAGACAAACGCCATCTCAACCGGAATGATTCAGGACAATGCGATTACCAGCGCCAAGATTCAGGATGGCACAATTGCAGCAGCAGACCTGAATCAGATGGGTGCAGGAACCGGCCAGGTTCTGAAATGGACCGGCTCTGCCTGGGCGCCCCAGAATGACAGCGTTGGTCAGGCAGACAACGCCTGGGTGCGTGGGACGCAGGACTCGGTGCTTTTCACCATCCGGCAGTTGGGTATTGCCCGGGGTGGTGCTAACAATATGCTTTATGGTTCTTACCGCTATACCCATATCAACCTCGGCGTTGCTTGCACCACCGGCACAAGCGGCCAGAATTATCTTTACTGCACGGTTGGGGGTGGAGGTGCCAACACCGCCTCGGGCCACCTTGCCACGGTTGGCGGCGGGTATGACAACACCGCCTCGGGCAGTTATGCCACGGTTGCTGGCGGGGAGGGCAACGCCGCCTCGGGCCAAACAGCCACGGTTGGCGGCGGGTATGACAACACCGCCTCGGGCTACTATGCCACGGTTGGCGGCGGGGGTGCAAACACCGCCTCGGGCAACTTTGCCACAGTGCTGGGCGGATACTATAACATCGCTCGGGGTGGTTGCAGTTTTACTGCGGGTGAATATGCCCGGGCAAATCATCGGGGTTCATTTATCTGGAGCGATAGCGCAGTGTCCGCATCGGAATCGGTTTATACCACTGGTAATGACCAGTTCCGGGTTCGGGCGCGGGGTGGCACCTGGTTTTACTCCAATGCCGGGAAGACCACGGGTGTTTACCTGGCACCAGGTTCCAACTCCTGGGCAGGTATAAGCGACATTATGGACGAGACCGACTTTGCACCGGTTGATAAAAAGGAACTGCTGAGCAAAATTGCACAACTGCGGGTGCGGTATTACCGGCTGAAGGACCAGAATGACGGAACAAGACACATTGGACCGGTTGCCCAGGACTTCAAGAATGCCTTCGGTGTGGGTGAAAGCGACAAGACGATCAATATGGCAGATGCAGATGGCGTGCTCTTTGCCGCAATCCAGGCGCTGTATGAAGAACTGCAACAGAATAGAGCCGAAAACCAGCAACTCCGTCAGGAAATTCAAGCCCTGAAGGCACAGTTGCAGAATAGGAGGTGAGCTATGCGCCACCTTGCCCTGATTCTGGTCGTTCCCATTCTTGCTATCGCCCAGCCCTATCGGTGTGAATGGCAGGTAGTGGCAATTGCTGGCGGCGACATCAGTGGCGCCTATCGGGTTGGTTCAACTGCTGGCCAGAGCGCAGTCGGCTGGTTAACCGGCACCAACCTTCTGGCACATATCGGTTTCTGGTATCCTGACATCGTTACCGGCATAGAGGAGAAAGGGCGGTTCCGCTGGGAAAGTGCGGATATCAGGGAGACCAGGCTTTATCCGCCTGTTCCCAACCCTTTTACAGGCGCAGCCTTAATCCGCTACACGCTCAACACCGAGCGCCAAACCCTTATGCAGGTTTGTGACATCACGGGCAGGGTAATAAGAACCCTTGTGCACTCAACTCAGAAGCCGGGCAGATACAGTTTGGTCTGGGATGGAAAGGACAACACCGGCAGAGCTGTTGCCAGTGGTATCTACATCTGCCGCTTTGTTGCTGGCGACTATCAGCGCAACACCAAACTCATCCTCCAGCACTGAATAACCTACTGTTTTGAAAGAGGGGGCAGTATTCCTGCCCCCTCTGTTTTAAACCTTGTGATAATTTTGTTGTCAATAGCACTGCACAACAATAACAATAGCGCTATTACAGATAAAAAAGGCAGGCGCCCTTAAGACTTGCCCTTTTTGGTCAGCGGTGAGATTGCCCGGAGCCTTTGGACCACCTGTTCCAGGACATTTAGGGTGTAGTCAATCTCCTCTTCCGTGTTCTCTTCACCAAGTGAGAAACGGACAACCGAGTTGCGAAAGATTTCCGGCACGCCTATCGCCTTGACCGTTGGTGAAGGCTCGGGCTCACCTGAAGCGCAGGCTGAACCAGAGGCAACCGCAATTCCTTCAAGGTCCAGGTTTAAAAGCAGCGCCTCACCTTCAACATAGGCAATCCCGAAATGACTGGTATTGGGCAATCGTTTTTCAGGATGACCATTGAGCCGGACATCCGGAATGCGTTTGAGAACCTGTTGTTCAAACCGGTTGCGCAGAGAAAGTATCCTGGCGGTATGCTCCTGCCATTCCTGTTTCATAAGCTCGCAGGCTTTGCCCATTCCCACGATGCCGATGACATTTTCAGTGCCGGCACGCAAGCCCTTCTGGTGATGTCCGCCGTGAATCAACGGGTCAATTGGGGTTCCTTCCCGGATGTAAAGAACTCCGATACCCTTGGGCGCATGAATCTTGTGTCCGGAGATGGTTAACAGGTCAACCCCCAGTTCTTTAACATCAAGTTTGATTTTGCCGGCAGCCGAGACCGCATCGGTGTGACAGAACACACCCTGCTCGTGGCAGATGTTGGCAATCTCTTTGACCGGTTCAATCGTGCCGATTTCGTTGTTGGCAAGCATCACACTGACCAGCGCGGTCTGGCTGGTCAGTGCCTTTTTAACATCAGCTGGGTCAATCAGCCCGTAGGAGTCAACCGGCAGATAGGTTACCTGCCAGGCGGTATCGGCAAGATACTGAACGCTACCGAGAACCGAGGCATGTTCAATCGGGCTGGTGATGATGTGCCTGCCTTTGGAAAGCATCTGGGCGACTGCGACGCCTTTAATTGCCCAGTTGTTTGCCTCGGTGCCGCCGCTGGTGAAAAAGATTTCCTCAGGCTTGGCGTTCAAAAATGCGGCAACCTGTTCCCTTGCCTTTGCCAGTCCTTCAGCACACTCCCTGCCGAAATAGTGCAGATTGGAGGGGTTGCCGAAAATATCGGTTAAATATGGTTCGATTGCCGCTTTGACCCTGGGGTCAATTCGGGTTGTTGAGTTGTTGTCCAGATAGACACGCGTTTTCATTCTTTTGCTCCTGTTCTGTTTTCTCTTTTTTCTGTTTGACGCCGGCTATGAGTTCATAAATAAAAATCAATATCACGCCAATGACGATAAAGGCATCGGCGAGATTGAAGGTAAACCAGTGGAAATGGAGCGGGCGGATTTCAAAGTCAAGGAAGTCAATGACATAGCCCAGCCGAAACCGGTCGATCAGATTACCCAATGCCCCGCCCAGGATAATTCCGTAGGCACCGCCAAGAAAGGTGCTTTTGGTTTTTAAGCCGAAGAAGAGCACAAGGATGATACCGATACCTTGAAGGATGAGATGAATAGTCGGCGAACCAAACCCAATGCCAAACACCCCGCGGGGGTTGGTTGTAAATGAGATTTTGAGGATGTCACCAAGGAGAGGAACACTGGGGCTTGCCCCGGGTTTATTGAACATTCCATAAACAATGGTTTTGGTTAACTGGTCAAGAAACAGGGCAGCGATGCTCGTCCAGACAAATGAGCGGCGTAATGTAGGTCTCATCAGGTGTTTAACCCTGCTACTGGTGCTGGCAGAGAAAAATTACCCGTGCTGGGCTTGGTGATATAGATAAATATTTCTGGATTGTTTACCTTTTTCATCGGTTTAAAATCATATTAAATATCTTGGGAATGTCAAAGAAAATAATTAAAACTGTAGATTCCACTTGACCAGTAATATGGTTTTGGCATAGTTAATTTTAGGTATGACTTCAAATATTGGCAGAGAGGTGGTTTTAATAGTTGTTCTTTTCAGTTTGGGTCAAAGCGGCTGGCTGCCAATAGATTCCATCACAAATCGTAACAATAAAACAGATGTAACCTGTAACAATAATGCGAGAAGCGTAGTCGCCGACCCGAGAGGCAATATTCATATTGTCTGGCGCGGGCAGGCACCTGATACCCTCCAGGTCTGGTATTCATTCTGGGATGCGCAGACACGCGAGTGGTCTCAGGATACGGTCATTTCATCAGATCGAAATAAGGTTGGTGACCCGGCAGTTGCCTGTGATTCAAGTGGCAGTCTTTATGTTGCCTGGATAACAGCAGGGATTCTCCGACTCAAGCGCCGGGATGGCTTGACCGGCGAGTGGCTGCCGCAAGACAGTTTAATCGGACACATAAATGATAGTGCGGTTTCAATTGCCATTGACCGAAACGGGGTTCAGCATCTTGCCTGGGCAAGATTGGTGAGTGGAGACAATCGTATTTATTATGTTTCACACAGCGAGAGCGGCTGGGGCAGGATAGATACGGTTGCTGAGATGAGTCAACTACTATATTATACCCGGGCATCCATTGCCTGCACCCCTGAAGGAAATTTAATGATAGTCTGGCATGAAAGAGGCGACCCTTTCTTTGTTGTTAAGTCGAGATGCCGGGTAGGTAACATCTGGGGAGAAATACAAACTGTTTATAACCAAAGAGATGGTAGATGGCCCAGTGTTTGTTGGGCAGCGGATTCGTTTAATGTTGTCTGGGTTGCTTTTGCCAGTGGGAGTCACCAGTCGATAATGTATCGGGCAAGGGGTGCCGGTGGTTGGGGTGATACTCTGAAACTCTGCCCTGACCGTTGGTCTAAAACCGGTCCTTGTATTGCGGCTGATCCGACAGGCAATCTCTTTGCCACTTGGGCTGGTTTTGATAGCCTGTCACCAGACTATGCTCAGATTTACTATTCATATCGTCTGCGTGGTGGTCAGTGGATGCGGCGAGACACATTGACAAGTGGACAGGGAAATAGATTACGAGTGAGTATGTCTGTCGGGCTCGGGAAATTGCAAGTGGCTTGGACTGAAAAGCGGCTTCTTACCGATTCCTTTGCGGTTCGGTTGCGCCGCTATGAGCGGATTCACGATATCGGGGTGTTAAGAATTGAAGAGCCAGGGGATACGGTTGATTCGGCAATGACAGTTAGACCGGTAGCCTGGGTGCGGAACTTCGGCGATTTTGATGCGGACTCGATATTCCTCAGTTTTCGGATTGGTGATTCTTTTAGATTTTTACAGGTTAATAATCTTGCAGTTGGCGATTCAATTAGGGTGGTTTTTGACTCCTGCTTCGTTAATGGACGCAGTAATATCCCGATAGTATGCTCGGTCTATGTTGCTCAGGATGTCAATCCGCAGAATGATGTTGTCAGAAGAAACCTATTTGTCCGGGTTCGGGATGTGGTTTTGGAGAGTATTTCACCAAAAGGCAGAGTTGATGATTCAGTAATAACCCCATGTATCAGGATTTATAATTCTGGTAATGTAATCGCCAGTTTTCCTGCTACCTGCTCAATTTTCAGTGTTAGCCGGCAGGTATTAGTCCACAGTTGCACATTGCCTTTACGGCTTGGTCCCCGGGTCCGAATAGACACCGCTTTTCCTTTTTGGATAGCACAGCCAGACAGTTATCTTGTTCGTATGAGGTTAAAATTAGCCGGTGATATGCATCCGGAGAATGATACGGCAAGCGGAGAGTTCTGGGTAGTAAATCGGGATGCAGGGATACTTGGAATTATCTGGCCTGTTGACACAGTTGATTTCGGAACGGTCGGAACACCAAGGGCAGTAGTGAAAAATTTCGGCGATGAGGCGGAGAGTATTGCGGTGAGATTCAGGATTGGGGGAATCTATGATGATACCTTTGGATTACGGTTGGCTTCGGGTGGTGTTGAAACGGTTGGTTTTAAGCCTTGGCAAGCGGTGATTAGAGGTAATCATTCGGTTTCTTGTTCCACTATGCTTACCGGGGATAGAAACCAAGGAAATAATCGGGCAGATGACTCGGTTTTTGTCCGGGTTTTGGATGCCGGTGTGGTTGGAATTACCAAGCCGGCAGAGATGAACAGCAGGGGTGAGATTGCGCCTGAGGCAAAGGTCAAAAATTATGGCAATTGTTTTATCAGTTTGCCGGTTTACTTCTGGATTCTGGATAGTAATGGGATAGAAGTCCATTCTGATTCAGTTCTCATCAGTAGATTATCACCACAATCCGATTCCTTAATCAGGTTTTCGCCCTGGTTGGCGCAAAAAGGCGGCAGTTTTACCGCCCGCTGCTCTACCGCATTGAATAACGATATGCAGCCAGAAAATGATACAATCACCAAGCGTTTTCGGGTTGCCAGATGGGATGTTGCGGCAAGGAAAATCATTTCGCCATCCGGCACGGTTGTTGAAGGGGTGATGGAACCGGTTGCGCAGTTTGCCAACCTGAGTGAAGAGGTGGTTCGGTTCTACGGATACTGCTCAATCTTTTCTCTACCCGACACCGTGGTTAGATATTTTGACTCGGTGTTAATAAACCTTGATACAGGTGAAATCAAGGATATATCATTTCATCAATGGCAGGCGATGCCGGGCGGGCATTTAATTGTATTTCAAACCAATCTTTCGGGTGATGAGAATCAGGCGAATGATACGATAAGTGCTGTTTTTTATGTTGAGTCGCTTTCAAACCGGTGCTGGCAGGAGTTGCTTTCCATTCCAAGAGGAACAAGGAATAGACCGGTCAGAGCCGGCGGCTGTCTTGTCAGCACCGGAACCGGAGTTTATGCGTTGAAGGGTAGTGGCTGTGCAGAGTTCTTTAGATATGAGCCCGGGATAAGAATCTGGTCAGAACTTGCGCCAATGCCTTCAGGTCAGAGCGGACATAAGCCCAAAGCCGGTGCAGCAATGTCCTGGGATAAAGAAAACCGGATTTACGCCCTGAAAGGAAGGAATACAAGGGAGTTCTGGTTATATAATATCGCAAGCGATTCGTGGATTTCCCTTGCAGGTTTGCCGGAATATACTAAAGGTGTCCGTTTTGGTTCAGGGCTTGTTTTTGTTGGACACCAGGATACCGGTAAGATTTTCTGTCTTAAGGGCAGCGGCACAAACGATTTTCTTGTTTACTGGGTAAAACCGGGCGAGTGGCACGCACGCAGGCCAGTGCCCAAAGGCTTTCAGGATAAGCCAGTGAAAAGGGGGAGCGCGCTGGTCGGGCTGGGAAACAGGATTTTCTGTCTTAAAGGCGGGACCAATGAGTTTTATGAGTATCTGCCGGACAAAGACAGCTGGCGGTGTTGTTCAGGTCTGTCTTTAGGCGGTGAAAGATGGTTCAAGAAATGCCGGGAAGGGGCAGCACTTACAAGTGATGGTCATCAATATATTTATGCTTTTAAGGGCGGACGGACAAACGAGTTCTGGCGCTATGATGCGGTTTTAGATTCCTGGGAGCAGATGGAAAATATTCCGCCGGGTAATCGTCGGCGCCGGGTCGGTCCAGGAGGTGCACTTGCCTTTTTTGATGGCAGGGTTTATGCGCTCAAAGGTGGTGGCTGCCGGGAGTTCTGGTGTTATGAGCCCAATGAAAATGAAACAGATGGTAATCTCTATCCAGTTATCAGCGGATGGGAAGGGCAAAGGTCAGGGGTTGATGGAAAAGGGCAAGCGCAGGTTAGCGCGTTCAAGAGGGTTATTATCTATGATGTTAGCGGACGCATCCAGAGGGAGGACAGGCTCAAACCCGGAGTTTATTTTAAACTTGAGGAGAAAAGGGCACCAGGCTCAAAGGCAATAAAAGTAATTGTTTTCAAGAGGGGTTGAAAATAACAAAGGGCTAAAATCGGAGTTACAATCTGAGACAGGATGGTGGTGTTTGCTTGGGGATAGTCCCCCGGGCAAAATTGGATTTTTCTTAAGTTGCGAAGATGCGAAGGATAGGTCAAATTTCTAATGTTTTATTTTGTGTATGTATATGTACACTTAGCCGAAAATTAGGAATAGGTTGAGGTTAAGGTTAAGGGATTTCCCGCGGTCAAAACCATCCTTGATTATCAATAAGGGGCGGTGAGCTTTGTTTGGTGTTCACCGGTACTAACATTGACCTCTGAAATGGAGAAGGCGTTGTCATTAATTGTTAAAATATTAAAGGACGGGTAAGAACGTCCTTTCAATCGCCGGGAGGTAGCCGTCCCACCGGTGATAAGCCAGGTGTTTTCAATGTGCCATATCCAGGGCAGATGCTTATGACCCGAGAGAACAATCCGGACATTTAGGTCAACGGACAGTTTGAGTACATCACCGGCATCAGTGGGGATGTGGCGTTCCCGACCAGTTCCAGGAATGGGAACGAGATGATGGTGCATTGTCAAAATTTTTATGCGCCTGGGGTCGTTGAGCCGGCTGGTAATTAAGGGATAGTTTGACCTGCCGATATGACCATCATCAATATCAGGCTGGCTTGAGTCCACCCCAAGAATC
>CAZNRV010000124.1:0-4790 GCA_964575495.1 uncultured bacterium | reverse complement strand
ATGCCGGGATTCCTTATGATGTGGTCTGGGATAAGGAGGTGCTGGCTGGCAAACTTTCCCAGTATGACTGGCTGCATCTGCATCATGAGGATTTCACCGGTCAGTTCGGCAAGTTCTATGCCTCTTACCGGCAGGAGAAGTGGTATCAGGAGGAGGTGGCGATAAACACTAAGATGGCAAAGGAGTTGGGGTTCAAAAAGGTGAGTCGGTTGAAACTGGCGGTCCTGGAGGCAATCAGGAGCTATGTGGCAGAGGGTGGAATGCTGTTTGCGATGTGCTCGGCAACTGATACACCTGATATCGCCTGGGCGGCGCGCAACACCGATATCTGTGCAGCGGTCTTTGATGGCGACGGCGCTGACCCGAACTGTAATAATAAACTGGATTATGAGGGCTGTTTTGCCTTTGAGAATTTTCAGGTGATAACCGAACCCCTGGTTTATGAGCATTCTGATATTGACACCTATATAGAGGCAACCGAAAGAGGTCAGAATGTTTATTTTTCCCTGTTTGACTTTTCTGCGAAATATGACCCGGTCCCGACCATGCTTGTTCAGAACCATGTGGGTCTGGTCAAGGAGTTTTTGGGTCAGAACTGCGGGTTCAGGCGGACACTTGTGAAGAAGGATGTTTTGATTATGGGCGAGGTGGCGAATACTGAGGAGGTGAAATACATTCACGGTAATTTTGACAAGGGAACATTTACCTTTTTGGGTGGTCACGACCCTGAGGATTATGCGCACCGGATTGGCGACCCGCCTACTGACCTGAATCTGCACAAGAATTCACCGGGTTACCGGCTGATTTTGAACAATGTCCTTTTCCCGGCAGCGGAGAAGAAGCCGCTGAAAACATAATTTTCATCATACTGATGCGCTCCTCGCCAAGGTGTCTTGATTGCGGGTTGAAGCAGTGTGAAAGGATTGTCCGGCTGTGTGGCGGTGATGAGCAAAAGGCGCAGGTATTGCGGCAACGGCTATTGCACATTGCAGAGAAATTGAGTCTGGATGAGCCACCAAGCACCTATACATCAAAACTTTTGGTAGCGACAATGGATTTTTGTGGTGAGGGGGACCCTTTTGCCAAGGTGAAGGAGGAACAGAACCAAGAGGGGCAGGAAATGTTGGCACGCCTTGAAGGGAAAATTGGAGATGGCGATGAGGGTTTAAAAGGAGCGCTAAAGATTGCGGCAGCAGGAAATGTTATTGATGTTGGACCAAGTCGCAGTTTTGACATCAAGGAACTCCTGTCCTCTCTGCGTTTTGCTCATGATGACAGCGATTTGCTAATTGAGCGGTTGAAGAAAGCAAGGCGGGTTGTTTATATCCTGGATAATGCCGGCGAGGTTATTTTTGATAAACTGGTGCTGAAGCGGCTACCTGATTCAGAAGTGACAATTGTTGCCCGGTCAAGTCCGATTCTGAATGATGTTACGGTTGAAGAGGCGCAGAAATTGGGGCTGGATAAATTAGGAAGGATAATCGGAACCGGTTCGCGGTATCTGGGAATCGATTTTGATACGGTGAGTGATGAGTTCCGAAAGGTTTATCAAGAGGCGGATGTTGTTATCGCCAAGGGGCATGCCAATTTTGAGTCGCTGGTGAATGCGGGGAGGGATGGTTTTTATCTTTTGACCGCCAAGTGCGAACTGGTGGCAGATTTTCTGGGAGTGAATGTAGGGGAGACGGTGTGTTTGTATTCTAAGGGGAGTTGAAGATGTGTCTGGCGGTTCCCACGCGCGTAGTTGCGATTGATGGTGATAAGGCTATGGGTGAAGTGGGTGGGGTCCAGCGGGAGATATCTTTGGTGATGACACCAGGGGTTAAAGTAGGGGATTATGTGATTATCCATGCTGGTTTTGCGATTCAGGTGCTGGATAAACCCGCTGCGGAGGAAAACCTTAAAATCTTTGAGGAGATGGCAGAACGGGTGACAGCGAGGCGGCAGCGGGCAAAGAATAGAATTAACAGACCGGCTCAATAAAACCTTCAGTTCCTTGTTCCTGCATCCCGGCAACCCGGGCGATGATTTTTGCTGCCTCTGCTGGGCTGGGGGCGTCAAGGACAAGCCGCCGCACTGATTCCAGACGAAGGACGCGTGCGAGCGTAGCGAGAACTTGAAGGTAAACTGAATAAAGTGAAGGCGGGGAGATGAGAGCAACGACAAGATTTACCGGCTGGTTGTCACGGGAACGCCAGTCAACCGCTGTTTTCAGGCGGATGATAACAATGATAATGCGGTCAACCGCGCTAGTGCAGGAATGGGGTATGGCAACACCGTGCCCCACAGCGGTGGAGCAGAGTTTTTCCCGTTTGCAAAAGCCGGCAATGAGTGAATAGCTGTCTTGGGCAATCTTGGCTTCAAGGAGCCGGCTGGCAATCAGGTCAAAGAGTTGCCCTTGACTGGTGACTGGCGGGGCATCAAAGGCAAGTTCGGGCAAAAGGATTTCACTTAAGTTCATTTTGACCCAAAGAATTTTGCCACTATATTGATAATTACCTGTATCTCAGAGTCTGTCAAGTTTTGCCTATTGGGCAGGCAGAGCACCTCCGCGCTTGCCCTTTCGGCTTCAGGGAGCTGGCAGGCGTTAAAATGAGCGGCAAATCCGGGCTGGAGATGGACCGGACGAGGATAATAGACCATTGTTTCAATCCCGTGTTGCGAGAGGAATTTGCGCAGTTGGTCACGCAAGGGGGTGCGAATGGCAAACTGGTGGTGGTTGCTCTTGGATTCACGGGCGGATTTGACAATTTTGACAAATTGATTAAGAGCGGATTCGTAGCGCAGTGCAATCTGGCGCCGACGGTTGAGCCATTGTTCAAGATGGGCAAGTTTTATCCGCAGAAAAGCAGCCTGCAGTTCATCCAGCCGGGAGGAATTCGGGCAGTCAATACAAAGTTTCTTACCAACGAGTGCACCACCATTACCAATTGCGCCTAAGTTCTTAGTAGGGTAAAAACTGAAGGTGGCACAGGTGCCAAAGGAACCGAGTTTCTTGCCCCTGTATTCAGCGCCGATTGCCTGCGCAGCATCCTCAATCAAGAAGAGGTTGTGCTTGTCGCAGAGGTGAATGAATTGGTTAAGGTCAGCGCAGTTGCCAAAGAGATGGACAAGCAAAATTGCCCGTGTCTTTTTGGTGATAGCAGCTTTGCACCCTTCAGGATTGAGGCAGAGGGTTTCAGGCTCAATGTCAGCAAGAACCGGTTTGGCACCGGTGTGCAGAATCGCTTCAACTGTGGCAGGAAAGGTAAACGGGGTGGTGATAACCTCATCACCTTTTTTGATGCCAAGTGTCCTGAGTCCGAAATAAAGCGCATCGGTGCCGCTTTTTAGTCCGATGACCTGATTGACATTGAGATAATCTGCCAGCTCTTTTTCAAAACAGGTCAGTTGATTACCCAAGACAAACCTGCCCGATTTCAGAATTTCTTCAAAGGCGGCATAAAACTCAGGGGCAAATGCCAGATTTTCCTGCCTGATGTCGTAAAAGGGAATGGACATAACGGCAATTAATGTTAAATTAGGGATAAGTGATGTCAATTTCAGCGAAAATGGTATGGGTGCGTCAGGGCTATTTGCTATTGGTGGATGAGGATATTGTTAGGATATTGATATTAAGCGGTGAGGAAATTAATAAATATGCCTAAGGTTACGCAATCAGGGGCAAACATCAGGTCTCAATATCAGAATGACACTTAGTCATTGGTCATTCCCCAATTCTCCAATTCCCAATGCCCAATTTCTAATGGGTTGGGGGATGGTATGGGGGCTGGGGTCTGAAATTATATAGAATTTCTCTAACACTTTAAAAATCAAGAAAATAACCGACAAAACCCCGCATTTAATTTTTCTACATATAGGTAGAATTAATTTGCACGCAAAAACTGCTCAAAACGCTCCCATTGTTTAAACCTGTTCACATTGACATTACGCTAAAATATTCGCAAGGTGTGATGCCATAATTGACAGGGCGGGTTCTGGTAATTAATTTTTAGATATGGAGGTGATTGTTATGAAGAGCGTTTTTTGGTTAACAGCGGCCTGGGTGCTTTTGTTTGCCTGGTGCGGACCTAAGGCAAACAGGGCACCGGAAACAAGTATACCGGTTAAGCCGGGTGCGGTGGAGAAACCGAAGGAGGGGATGGTTCTTTCGAGCCCGGGGTTTGTAAATGGAGGGGAAATTCCAAAACATTTTACCGGTGAAGGTGAGGATGTTTCACCAGAGTTGATATGGGATGTTGTGCCTGAAGGGACAAAGGGGTTTGCCATTATCTGTTCTGACCCAGATGCACCTGTAGGCACATTTATCCACTGGGTGATTTACAACATTCCGGAGGCGACAAGGCGACTTGCTGAAGGAGTTCCGCCGGATAAGGAACTTGCTGATGGTACCCGGCAGGGGATTAACGGGTTCCGCAGGATTGGCTATAATGGACCAAAGCCACCACCAGGAAAACCACACCGCTACTTTTTCCGGCTCTATGCGCTTGATACTGTTTTAAATCTTGAACCTGGTGCATCAGCAGGTAAATTGCAGGAGGCAATGGCAGGACATATCTTGGGTGAGTCAGAGTTAATGGGTGTTTATGGAAGGTAATGAGGGCGCCCGTTTTCCTCAACTGGCAGATTTGAGTCGGGATGAAATAATTGGTCTCGTTGAGGATGCTGCCAAGAACTGGCTGGCACATGATGGGTTGTGGTTTCAGGCGGTGGAAAAATCATACGGGCTGCAGGCGGCGATTGAACTGGACCGGGAGGCATGGGAAAGGTTTACTGTCATTGAGGCAAAA
>CAZNRV010000123.1:0-5723 GCA_964575495.1 uncultured bacterium | reverse complement strand
ATGCTTATCAGGTCATCTAAGGTAAAGAACAGTTTCCGGCTCAGTCGTTGTAATAACGCCCATTCCTTATTAAGCATAGATAGTTAACAATTCTGTTAATTATATATCCTTACTAACCGCTGGTCAACTATCTGCCGCGTGGGCTGATATCTAAATTTGCCTTGATCAGCGCCTCAACCGGATGGGTGCCACCTGCCACATCACAAAATAAGGATATGGCAAGTTGACTGCCCTTTCTATTAACCGGCGTTCTTATCCCCTGCTTTGCACAAATCTCATCCAGTTCCCTTTGTTTCTTTTCTGGCCTGGAAGTGAAATTGATATCCTCCTGTTCCAAAATCCAGTTCAGCGCATTTAAAATATACTCCAAAGGATAGCCGGGAAGCCCTTTGCATTCTTCTGCATATCTGCTCAAAACCTCATCCGGTCCTTCGCCCTGCCACACCTTGTAAATCGCATTCAGCACATTCTTTGCCTTTGCCTCATCCGCGCACAGTTTGCCATAGAAATCAATCAGAAAGTGGGCATGCTTGGGTGTCATTGAATGTTGCGGTTCAAGGGCAAAGACCACCTTGACCTTGAAATCCTGTTTTGACTTGGCATTCTCGGTTTTAATCAGATACCAGCCATTGCTGAGTCGCCTTATTTCCTTAATCTGCTTCCGGAATCTACCCTTTCCCCAGTAATCACCAACCCTGATTTGTTTCATTGCTTCACCTCATAGATAAGCAAATATTGATGGCTTATTTTCAGGCAGTCATTATCAACACCTGTTAGGTCCGCCCCCTCTTTTATTACAATGATAATCTCTTTCAACGCAATCCGTTCATCATCAAGAAAATCAACAATCCTTTTTGCCAGCGGCTCAACAAAGCCACTTGTCCGCACATCCTGGGTCTGAATTGCAATGAACCCTTTTTTCTTTACCGCCGGCAACCAGTGCTCAATGGTCTCCTTAATTTTGGTTAGATACCCTTCAACCTCAAAACCTGTCTGGCACTCAGTTAAACAGGGCGATTTAATGTAAAGCAAACCCTTACCAGCTTGAATCTTACTAGATACAAACCCGGCTTTTTGTCTTCTGCCGATATTAAGGGCAACGGTCAAATGTCCATCACCATTGGCATACCGGGCAAGGACATTTTTGTTCAATGACTCCTCAAACCCATCTGCCGGTAAAATCCAGACCGTTGTTGTCTGCAGTGTTTTCGGCTTTGCTTCAACCAGTGGCACACTCTTAATAATCAGCGGTTTTGTGGTTGCCGTCTCCTTTGTGCACAGTGCGGGTTCTGATTCAGCCGGCTTTTCAAAAATCGGCAGATACTCGTGTGCAAGTAAAAGAAAGTTATGCTCAATACTGCTTTTATACCAGAAACCGGTGGTCTTGCAGTTATGCTGGCGCTTGATCACCAGTTCCCGCAACCTGAAACCCGCGGAAAGATAAACATTGATAAGTTTAAACCCCAGTGGCAAGATATGCTTTTTCCGGCGCAAATCCCCGATTAAAATTGCGCATTGCCGACCCGGCTTCAAAACCCGAAAACTCTCCTCTGCCACCCTTTTTATTGCAGTTAAAAACTCTTTAACATCAAGGAACGAGAGGTCCCCTTCCTTGCCATTGGTATAATGAATAATATTCGCATAAGGCGGATGGGAACAGATTAAATCCACTGAGTCGTCTTTCAGAAAGGACAGGTTCCGGGCATCGCCAACTAAAAGTTCTGGCTCATAAACTGAAAAATCTAACTCATCGCCAGAAAATTGCAACTGCCGGGGCAAAACCTTAAATGCCAGATTCCGTCTTGCCAGTTCAATCGCCTGGTCATTAATATCCAGAGCGATACACCGCCGGCCCAGAAGTTTACACTCAACCGCGGTTGTCCCGGCACCACAGAAATAGTCTAAAACCAACTCGTTGGGCTGGGAATACCGTAGTATGACATTTCTTGGGATGTATGGCGACCAGTTGCCGCGGTATTCACCGCTGTGTGTTGCCCAGTTTCCCCTCTGCTTAAAACTCCATACCGTTGTCTTTTCCAGGCTAAACCCTTCTGGCTGAAGCCGTTTTATCCCATTTCCCGGCTTTAACCGGCTAATATTCAAACCCTTGGTTCTGGTAATCAGTTGCTCAATGTAGCGAAAGGTTACCCCGTATTTTTTGCCAATCTCAACATCCGGGGTTCCCTTTGCCTTCTCCTTAAGGATAAGTTCATCAATGGATTTATTTCTCTTCTGCCTGAGTTCACTCGCCATTACCAATACTATCTAACCCAACCCATCATAAAAGTCAATTTATCGCCGACCCGTCTCAGTATTCAATCTGTTGTTTGATTACCATTTGATTACATAGACATCACTTCCACCGGCACCAAAAGATCCGGTGTAGCCGGCAATGATATATCCGCCATCCCTGGTCTGCTGAACTGAATAACCCTCCTCCTCATCATCTTCGCCCCCAAAGGTCTTTTCCCACATAAGATTCCCATCCTTATCAGTCTTGATTAAATAGACATCTCCCTCACCGGCCAAAAAAGAACAGGTCCCGCCGGCAATGATATATCCGCCATCCCTTGTCTGCTGAACTGACCAGCCGTAATCTTCATCTGAGCCGCCAAAGGTCTTTTCCCACATAAGATTGCCATCCCTATCAGTCTTGATTAAATAGACATCACAACTACCGGCACCAAAAGACGAGGTCGTGCCAGCGATTATATAACCACCATCTCTGGTCTGCTGAACTGAATAAGCCTCATCCCAATCTGAGCCGCCAAAGGTCTTTTCCCAGACGCTACCTGGTTCGTTTTTCTCCTTCAGGCAAGCGGTAAAGAGAACGGCACTTAATACCAGCGTAATGCCAATAATTACAACAGTTGATTTAAACATATTGACCTCCTCTGTTTATCAGATTACCTGCTCTTGCACGGCTGGCAAACACCGGCTCAAACACAACCCCATTTTAGCCCGACAGGTAACTTTGTCAAGTATTTTTATTCCCCTGGCTCGGGCACGGCAAACGCCTCGTCCCGAATGCGCTCAAGAACCTGCCGGTCCAGAGTCCGCGCCACCCATTTCTCAAGCAGAACCTCCACCTCCCTTGCCAGCGATGAACCGGAAAACCGCATCCTTCGGGAGTAAATCTCCCGGGCAAAGTTGAGATAAAAAGGGTATAAAATCGTCGGCACATTTGCCGAATCCAGGACCTGCTTTGCCCTGGTCTCAATCTCAACCAGAAAAGTCTGCTGCGCCTCCTGCCTTCTGTCCATTGCTTGCCGCAAACCCTTGAGCCGCTCGCAGACCTTGTCCGGGTCGGTCTTAACCCGCCAGCGCTCCATTCTTCTTGTTACATCATTTGCCATAGTTAACTCCTTTCTTTTGCCTTTCTATACAATAAGACCCCGAAAATGGCAAAAACTAACGCAGAATTTTATCAATTTATAAGTATATTGTAAATTAAGGTGTTAAATGAATAAGTTGAACAGATATTTAACTTTGACCACCTGCCCGGGGCTAGCCCCAGTGCAATTCCAGATTCTATTCCTGTCCTGAGCCCAATTTCGGCAGAAGAAGCGGGACGGTCTGGCAATACCTTTCATAATCTGTCTTCATCTGGTTTCTTAAGACCCGCTCTTCGTAGCGCACCTGGATGATAATCAAAGGTAAACCCAGGATTAAAAGAAGAATCAGCCCGCCATAGGAGTTGAAGACCAATGCTGCGCCCAATAGTTGAATCAATGTCCCAAGGTATCTTGGGTGTCGGCAAACACGCTGCCATTTCAGGTTGAGCATTTTTTTGGTTAAAATCAGGACCTGGTCAGAACCCGGTTTTGTCTGAACGCTGCCCAAAATTGAAAAGAGCGTTACCGCACGCAGATAAACCCCGAGCCCGAACACCACCAGTCCGATGATACCGGCAATGAAAGCAGGAATTGGAATTTGTGTCCAGCGCCACCAGATAAAATCCGCTCCCAGATAGGCAAAATAGGGATAGACAAAAAAGGCAAAAAGGGCACGCCAGAGAGGATTGGGCTCAACAACCCCTGACTGGAAAAAGGGCGAGCCGAAGTAATACTCCAAGGCAAGCCAGACAACAAAGTTATATGAGAAAATCAAGGGAATTACCGCCTTTGCCCCAATCGCATCATCGAAGAAGTTGGTAAAAAATATCAGAAAGTAAACTGTTACGAGTCCGGTCCAGACAAACCTGCCGCTCTTGAATTTGAATACGAGACTGGTCATTTCTTCCCCGCAGCCTGCAAAATGTCAGCAGCATACTCCCACAACTGTCGCTCAGAAAGCTCAACCTGGCTGACAGGAATTTCCGGATGAGCCTTGAGAAAGGTAGTGGTGGTTCCGACCTGATAAACCTTGCGCGCCATCAACCTGCCCAATGGCAGACCTTTCCTTACCGCCAACTTGACATCAGGCTGATGCTGCAAACGGTTAATCCTTTCACCCTCAAGCCTGAGAATTACCAATCTGTCCGGGTCTGCGAATGCGTTGACAAGCTGTCCCTTGGTTATCATTCCCGAAAGAATGGTGTCAAGCACAAATGCGCTTGAGTCATACACAAAGCAGTCAACAAGCCTCAGGTTCAAAATGCCATCAACCACCGCCTTGGTCAAAACCCTGGGCAAAATCCTTACCCTCGTCTCAATTACCGGCTCATCCGCAACCGCCTTAATGCTCTCAACTATTGAATCAATCGTTGATTTGACCTCAGGCAGCGGCTCAATCCCTTCAAGCGAAACAGTTGTCTTCACAACATCGCTCAGTCTGTTGCCAACAAAGGTCAATTGATAACAGGAGATTTTATCCCTGCCAGTAGTCAAAACTAAATCATAATTAGAAATATTCAAAGAATCGCCTGCAGGCAGAACAAGGATATTAAAATCAGCCCTTGTCCTTAAGAGCGTGAGCACCCTGCGGCCCGCATAAACTGCATCAACAAACCTGACCCCGTTCACATTCAATGGCAAGATATTGGAATCTACCAGAGCCGCGGTAATTCCGAAACCGCTCCCACCTATCCTTTTAACCATCCAGGGATGGGCAACTGGCAGACCAAGGGTATCGTCAAGATTACAGCAGAGAACCCGAAGGTTTGCCTGGTCAATCAGCCAGTTTGCCCTTCTTAGCCCGAACCTGAGCCATTCAGGCATAAAAACCATCGCATCAACCCCTGCCGCCTCAAACATCCTGATTTCCGCCTCTCCCTGGCTCAGGGCAATCAGCCGCTTATCAAGCATAACCCTGCCCGCTGCCAGCCACAACACCGGCTCCTCATTTTGCCTCATTTTGACCAGACCTGCCATCTTTGCCAAATCCGTACTTGAAATGTCTCCGGAAACAAAGAGCGTTAATTTCTCCACACTAGGCTTGACGACTCTGCGGGCACAGGCTGTAAAAATAACTGCGCCTGTTAAAAAGAAGAGTAACCAGCGCTTATGATTAATCACTGTCAGCACCTTGAATTATATTCCCGGCTCATCTGCTGTCAATTGCCACGCTTGACTTCAGATGGCATCAGGATAATCTTTTACCAATTTGGGGGATCGTCTAACGGCAGGACGGCTGGCTCTGGACCAGCTAGTCGGGGTTCGAATCCCTGTCCCCCAGTTTTTTGTTTTTCTATAAAACTAATCTCCTGCCAGCCCCAGCGCCAGTTGCTCCAGCGTCTGGATAAATACCCGGAGGTTACTGTCCGGAATTCGCCTCATCATCCG
>CAZNRV010000122.1:0-16604 GCA_964575495.1 uncultured bacterium | reverse complement strand
GGCTTCTTTGCGGTCAATATCGAAAAGGCAATTGAAGAGATAAAAGGCAAAACGGTTGTTAAGTTTTACATTAGGGAAGGACCGCGCAGTAGAATTAAGGACATTCTGATAACAGGTAACCAGGCATTCCCATTCTCCCGGCTCAAACCCCTCATCCCCTTTCGCTTAAACGATTACTATCACAATGCCCTCATCCAGACAGGTGCTGCCAACATCCGCACCTACTATCTTGACAACGGCTATCCTTTTGCCCGGGTTCAAGACACCCTTGAATCTACTGATACCCTTATTACTATCCGTTACTCAATTCACGAAGGTCCGCTTTGCCATATCCAGAGCGTCCGCATAAGGGGCAACAATCTCGTTGCCACCCGTTCCATTTTAAGGATAATAGATATCAAACCCGGGGAAAGATTCTCCCGCTACCGGCTGGAGATGGCAAAAAGGCGCCTCTATGGAACCCGCCTCTTCTCGCGAGCGCAGTACTATGTTATCAAAACTGACTCTGTGCCTGATAGCGTCATAACGAGATTTGATGTTGTGGAACAGAACCAGCAGGCCATCGGTCTTGGCATTGGCTTAGAGACGCCGCCAAGCCGGTTGTTACTCTCACTTGACTGGGAGCATAATAACCTTTTTAACCGCGCACAGACCCTCACCGCTGCAACCGGTTTCGGGATACCGCTAACTATTGCCCGCCTGCCCTTGTCAGCCTATCGCTTCAACTTCGATATCACCTGGCGGGTTCCTTATCTGCTGAAGTACCGGATTGATTTTCAGACTCACCCGTTTTTCTACTACGAAAAACTGGACTCTGCCCAATTGCGTGAAGCGGGCTTAGAAACCGGGATGGGTCGTGACCTCATTCCCTCTTTGCGGCTCGGGATTTTCAACCGGTTACGACTTGTTGCTGATACCAGCAGGGGGATTACGAACTCCCTTGCCCTGAATCTGATTTATGACAGCCGTGACAACTTCCTTGACCCGGTTCAGGGCTTTTATATCCAGCCGGTAATGGAACTGGCTGGCGGTCCGTTTTTGGGTGATAACCACTTTGTGCGCTCAAGAGTAGATTGCCGTTTGTATCAGTCGGTTGGCATGGGATTTATTACCGCTTTTCGGGTTGCCCTCGGCAGGGTAGTTCCTTATGGCAGGTCAACAGCTGTTCCTTATTATGAAGAGTTCTTCCTTGGTGGTGCCAACACTCTTCGTGGTTACAACGAACGGGCACTTGGTCCTGATACCGCTCAATCGGGCAGATATGGTCCAATAGTTGTCAACGCCAACCTTGAACTTCGCTTCCCATACCTTTTCCGCTGGCTTGGGATAGTAGGTTTTCTTGACCTTGGTCAGGTTGCCAATAATGAGAAAGATATTATCCTCCGTGGCATTGATGCCGGTGCCGGAGCAGGAATCAGGGTGAAAACTGCCTTTGGTCCTATTCGGCTTGACTGGGGAAAGCGGTTAAAGGCGGCACCATTAGGTGATTGGGGCAAAATTTATGTCGGGATTCTCCATGCCTTCTAGGTAAAAACACAATGAAACTGGTGCGTCGTTTTTTACTAATCTTACTTATCCTCTTGGGTTTCCTGTTTGGATGTCTATATATATTCCGGCAGCAGATTGCCAAGATTGTCCTTAAGCGCACAGTTGCTTCGCTAAGTAGAGCCATCAGCGGTGAAGTCAGTTATAAAACAATTCAGGGCGACATCTTTTCCCATCCTCGGATAACCGGACTGCGCATCATTGTCCAGTCGGATACGGTCCTAATAGATACATTACAGGTCAAATACGACCTCATTGCCCTATTCCAGCAGAGAATACTTTTGCTCAATGTCCGAATTGTTGAGCCCGATATCCGAATCGGGCACGCAACACCAAAACAGGCGGTTACACAAGAGAGGACACGTTTAAGATTTCCCAGGCTGAGCCTGCGCCATCTGCAGGTAATTAATGGCAAAATCATCCTAATTGGTGTAAAGCGGATAGATTCACTCGGCTTGAATTTGAGCCTATTTTCTTCAGGACCAATGCTAAAATTGCAACTGGACTCCGCATGGTGCCGCTTGGTCAAGGAGGGTTTGGTTATCCGTCAAGCGAGTGGGCAGGCAACTATCCGCAATGACTCGCTAACTCTAACAGGTGTCCAAATATTTACCGATTTTTCTCGAGTCGCAGGTGGATTAAACCTTGATTTGCGGACAGGTAACCTTGCGGTAGATTCGGTCGAGATGAGCGTGGATATTGAAGAGTTGGTCCCAATACCGGGCAGAGTGTGGTTACAGGGCAAGGGAAAATTTGGACAAGAAACACGGATGCAGGCGAACTGCCAAGTAGCAGGTCTTTCCTATAACCAGGTCAAACTGCCCGGTTTTTCCGGTAGATTCACCCTGATTGATTCAGCTCTCTTATTACGGTTAAGCGGTGCAAATGAGACACTGGGCAGTTTTGCGATTGATGCCGGTCTCAACCTAACTGATTTTCTTTTCAACGCGCGCATCGCTCTCGACAGTGTTCCGGTGAACAAATTTGCATCAGGCTTACCGGAATTCTCCCTGTGGGCGACTGTCCTTGCTGAAGGCAGACTTGGCACTCTTGCGCAGTTATTAAAGATGCCGGGCGAGAAAATCAAGGAAGATTCAATCTATCTATTATTCTCCGGCAACGCTAAGGAATTAGGAATTGATACCCTCTACGCGACGGTAACCTACCAGGCGCGCCGAGCCGAGTTGCGGGAGTTAGTGCTCTATGGACCTATAGGAGAGTTTCAATTTAGGGGTGTGGCAAGAAAAGGTCTGATTGCTGCTACCAGTAAAATGGCGGATTTTGACCTGGCGGTTGCGGGCAGGTTTTTCTCTTTGCCAATGACCGGTAGAGCAGATGGTTCCATAAAGGTGGCAGGGGCTGGCGATAGCTGGGAATTTGCTGCACTGGTGCGAGTTAACGGGTTCAGCGTAGAAGGGATTGAGGTGAGCAACGGTCTCATTCAAGCGGATTTAGCTGGCAGTGGTTTTTTTCAGAAAGGTGTTAACAACCTGATTTCCGGACGGGTAGCAATTGGGGGTGAGGGTGTGAGAGCTCTCGGACAGGACTGGAACTGGGCGCAGTTTGTCTGGACCGGACCTGAGTTTGATTTACAGGTAGAGAAAGAGGAACAGCGGCTTTTGGCATCAGGGGTTGTTTCCTTTGAAAAATCTGCAATCAAGGCGGTCGTGCGTACCCTTGAGATTATCGGTCCAACTGATACAGTGGCGCTTTATGATTCATGCCAGGTGGAGATGAGCGGTGATTCCCTGTTGGTTAGCGGTTTGAAGGTAAAAATTGCCGATGGAGAGTTGAAGTTAGATGCCCTTGGTCTTAGGGGCGGGATGCCGGAACTAAAAATCAGTGCCCAGAATCTTAACCTTGGTAAACTTAAGCAGTTGTTAGGATTGACCGCGGATTTATCAGGAACTTTAACTTTTGACATCTCTGGGCAGGATACCCTTTTTTTTGCATTTAGCGGTGTTGACATTGTGGTTCCAGCGGCTAACATTATCTTTAAATACCTTGATGGTAGTGCGCTTGTAACCAAAGGTTGGGTATCTCTGAACTCGCTCAGGTTTGTTCACCAGGGGGATACAAGCAGTTTCAGCGGTATCCTGCAATTCAAGACCAAGGATGGGTTTCATCTTACCGGGATGGATTTAGAAATTGGTTTGGCTGACCCTGGGATCTGGCCTTTAGTTGTGACCAAACCTTATGTGGAAATAAGCGAAGGTCAGTTGTATGGGGCTCTAAAGTTAAACTGGACTCAAGAAAATTTGAACCTGGCGGGCAGGCTCAGAGTAAATAATGGTTCTCTCAGCATCCCTTCAGTTGAGGGAAAAGTGGACCGTTTTCAGGCTGAACTTACATTAAAGGGCAATCGCATTCTCTTGGAGAAAATGAGCGGCAGGACTGTAAAAGGGATGTTAACTGCAGAGGGTTTTGCCCAATTGAGCCCGGTATGGCGTTGTGATTCCCTGCGTTATTCAATATCTTTCACCGGCGCATCGGCTGAGCCAATAACAGGTGTTTATGCAATTGGAGATGGTGATATCAGCGTGTTCTGGCGAGATGGGGAGATGGCGTTTATCTCAGGCAGGGCACTAATCAGTGAAGCCCTCGCAACCATCGGGTTTGGTGCCCAGTCTGGTGACGGTGTCAGCTCTTCGGGGGGAGTGGACTACGACATAACTGTCAAGGCGGAACGCGGGGTATGGTTACGCAATCGGGATACTGATATTGAATTGGGCGTGGATTTGGTTGTAAGAAAGGTGGGAGAAGAAGGGTTGTTTTCCGGAGAGATGAAGGTAAAGCAGGGTAGCATATACTACCTTGACCACACCCTGCGCGTAACTCAGGGTTCGCTTAGTTTTGAGAACTCAAGCGAATTTGACCCGCAACTTAACATCACCGCCGAGTGTCCGGTACCGGGCAAAAAGGCAAATGCGCCTGAGAAGATTGTCTTAAAACTAACCGGAACCCTCAAATCCCCTTCTTTTGTCTTTTACTCCGAACCACCTCTCTGGGACGAAACCCAGATTATCACCTACCTCAGTCTCAACTTGACAATGGATGAACTCTCGGCGTTAGAACAGAAGGAACTGGTTTCGCGGCTCTTATCGAACCGGCTCTTGGGGTACTTTCAGACCCAGGCTTCCAAGCGAGTGCGGGATTTCATCGGTCTCGACTATCTTGAAGTAGAGACCGGACTTAGTGGTGATGAAGCTCGGGTTACAGTCGGGAAGTATGTCGGGCGGAACCTTTATATTTCTTACACCCAGAACTTCACAGGTGAACTTCAGCCAGCATTCAGAGTTGAATACAACCTCAATCGGTATTCCGAACTCCTTGCGGAGCGTTCGGCTTTAGGAAGGTATTCCTTCCGTTACCGCTTCAAACTGCGCTTCTGACTCAAAATGGTTCTTGATTCCCCTCACCGTGTCATTCCGAGATAGCCGAGGAATCCTTGATGTATGGCTAAGGGCATGTTTAGTCCAGAACTACAAACTATGAATAAGTATTGCACAGTTGTTGTGCCTCGTGCCCGGCTTGATGAACTCACCTATACCTTTGACCCTGCTCAATTTCCTAACTTAGGTCCTGGCGATTTAGTCCTCGTTACTCTGTGTTCAAAACCAATTCTGGGGGTAGTGTTAAATACCTGTGCCTCTCCTTGCCCGGACAGGGATATCCAGCCGGTTCAAAAAATCATGAAAGAACGGGTTGTGTCTAAGGAGTTACTGTCTTTAACGCGCTGGGTGGCGGATTATTATGTCTGCCATCTGGGCGATGTGATGGGGCTGGTCATTCCCAGCGGAGTTCAGAAAAAATTTATACCTGGTCCTGAAATTAAAGAGGCGACGGCAGTCAGAGAGATTGCGGAAACCACCCCTGTGCCTGTGGGACTGGCACGGGCGGTTGCCGAGGGCAGATTCGGGGTCTGGGTTAGTGTTAATGAAGACAATTGCAAGACAGTTGTGAACCGGTTTGTTGAACAGGCGCTGAACTTCGGTTCGGTTCTGATTTTGATGCCCGAGCCTGAACTCAGCCACTGGCTGGTGGTTCTGCGCAGTTGTTTTGGTGAGCAACTGGTTGAGTATCATCACCGTTTGACCAAAAAACAGCTACGCACCGCTTGGTTTTCTTTTTTTACCCCGGGTAATAAGTTGATTGTCGGGGTTCGTTCAGCGGTCTGGGCACCGGTTAAGAATCTTGCCGGGGTGGTCCTTATCAGCGAACATTCCCAGGCTTTCAAGGAGGAGCGTCAGCCAAAATACAACGCCCGCGATGTAGCGATTACCCGGGCAAGTTTTGCTCGGTGTCCGGTCTTGATCCTTGACCGCACACCAACGCTTGAGACCTTTTTAAATGTCAGGCGCCGGCGTTTTACTCTTGTTGACCGTTTGCGCCTTCCGCGGTTTCAGGAAGGTGTTTTTGTGGTTGATATGCGGCTGCACAAAAATGAGATTGTTTCACCAAGGCTTTTGCGGGAATTGAAACTTGTCAAGGAAAAGGGGAAAATCGCACTTCTGTATATTAATCGTTTAGGTTTATCAAGGTTCGTAGTCTGCGAGGATTGCGGTCAGGTTCTTAAATGCCCGCACTGTCTTGTGCCGGTCTCGGTTACCGGCACGTGCCGGACTGTCTGCAAGCTCTGCGGCTACACCTCAGGGGCGCCTGATATTTGCCCTCAATGTCAGGGAGCACAATTTCTCTATAGGTCAGTGGGCGTGGAAATGGTTGGGCGCAGTTTAAAGGAACTCGGTATTGAGGCGCAGATTTTCAGCGCGAAGGACAACCAGGCTCAGGTTTTAGTTGGAACAAAAAGGCTCCTGCGGTGCGAGGTGGAAAAGGATTTGGGTTTGATTGCGCTGGTCAATTTTGATACTGAATTTGCCCTGCCCGATTTTCGGATCCGGGAAAAGGCTTTTGCATTACTTGTTGAACTTTTGCAGCGGGCGCGGCGCTTTCAGGCACGCATGGTGATTCAGACTTACCGACCAGATGACCCGGTGCTCAACTTTGCTCTCAATGGTGATTGTATTGGTTTTATGAATCGGGAGTTGCTGATGCGCCAGGAGGCGGGTTTTCCGCCCTTCAAGCGTTTAATTGCGATAACGGTCAAAGGAAGGGACGAGGAAAAAACACGGTCTGAGGCAAGCGCGCTTGTGTGTGATTTGAAGAAAATCGCTAAGTTGGAGGTTTTTACGCCGATGCCCTTGCCGCAAAAAGGGGTAAGGGTTATCTTAAAATTGCCCCGGGATATTATTCCGGGAAAGGTGATTGACCAGAACTTGTTCAAGAGAAGCGGTGTCAAAATCAAGGTTGATGTTGACCCGCTCAAGGTTGTTTAGACTTATTTGACAACCGGTAGATGTTTTTGCGGAGCCGTTCCGAAGTTGTGGTCTGGGTAGTTGTGTCAATATAGTTGAGCGCAATATAATAAACCTCTTTTGCCAATGCGGTGTCATTACTCTTTTCTGCGGCAACACCTAAGTTATTGAAAAGCCAGCCGGCAAGTTCGCGGGGCGGTTCACTTAACTGTTCAAGCGCCTGCCGGCTCAACCGGTAATAGACAAGCGCGCTTTCCGGCAGCGAGTAAAACTGAAAGAGATAACCGGCATTGAAGCCTAAATTTGCCAGAAGTCCGTTAAAGGGGTTGCGCTCGCTACCCTGTGCAGAGGAGTTGAGCAGTCTTATTCCCTCCTGAAATGCGTTCAGGGCGTTTGTTGGCTGACCGAGTTCAAAATAAGAGTAGCCGATATAGAGGCGGATGCTCGCCTTTTCCAATGGCGTTCTTTTACGCTCAAGTTTTGTCAACCTGGCGATACAATCGCGCAGTTCGCGGTTGGTGATCATCGTATCCGCTTGGCGTAGAGAGCGTTTGAAGTCTTTCGGAAGAGAGGCAATGGGTAAGGTGTCGATAAAAACCTTGCCGAGCATCCGGGTGTAGGTGTCCAGGTCTTCACGCGTAAGTTCAGACGCAATACGCGTGGGCTGGGTGCGTGGTGGCTGGGAAAGGATACGGGTGAGCAGGACAAGCACAAATATGAGGATAACTCCCGCGATAATCAATATCCAGTGTTTTCGCAAGCGGATTTGAGGCCGAGCGGTTTGCTTTCGTTTCTTCACACCGTATTTTAATAGAGATTAACAGGCTGTCAATTTGATAAGGGGTTGAGGGGTAAGTGTATATATAACAACACAAAATTCATCCCGGGAAAATTTTATTAGCGGCTGGATTTGCGTGATTTAGCCGAAATTCACTTTTACCCTTGGGGTTACCATCCTCAAGAAACTGTTGTGGCGGTTGCAGGGTGTAATTTTGACCCGCACATCTATTTGACTTTTGATTACTGCTGGCTATGCTACATTGAAAATAAAGGTAATTGAATCGTTTTAGATTTGGCTTCGGACGAAGGGCCCTGCAGGTCTATTTTGTTATCGGTCTATTAGGATTTGCGGGGGTCTGGTTTTTTTATTCGCAGTTTCTGCTTTTGCGCCTTTCGCGGAAATGGCAGAGCTATGCGGCAACCCTTTCCCGCCAACTTGAGACCGAGACCCAGCTGCGGACAAGGATTTATGCAAAGTTTATGAGCCGGATTACTGAGCCGGATGAATCGGGTTCACCAGAGCTTGACATTATCTTTGACGAGGTGATTCAGAAGATTGACTTTCCCGTAATCATAACCGACCCGGAGGGTGAGCCGATGGCGATGCGCAACATTGATATTAATGATACCAGTTATCAAGCAATTTTAAGGGAAATTGAGCGGCTTGATGCCGAGCACGAGCCGATTCCGGTTTTGGTGAGGGAGGGTGATTCCCTGCGCTGTCTTAATGTTATTCATTACGGGGTTTCGCCTTCAACCGTTACCCTCAGGCAGATTACTGTCAGTCTTTCTAACTCGGTCAGGCAGGTTCGGCTTTTTTCCCTTGTCCAGCTTTTGCTTTTCCTAGGGTTTGTCCTTGTCGGTATCATCGGCGTTTTGGAACACAAGCGCAGGGAACAGGAGAATGTCTGGACCGCGCTTGCCAAGGAAACCGCACATCAGCTGGCAACCCCGGTTTCGGCAATTTCTGCCTGGCTAAATTTACTAAGGGAAAACGGGCATGATGATGTTGTCAGGCAGATGGATGAGGACCTGACGCGGATAAGAGAGGTTTTGAGCCGGTTCAGTCGCATCGGTCTGCCCCCGGAATTGGAGAAACAGCCCGTGGGTGCGATTGTCAATCGGACGGTTGAGTTTGTCAGGCGCCGCGCACCCAAGGGAATAAAGATTGATTTAGAGATTGTTGATGACCCGCTGTTGATGGTGGATGCGGTGCTCTTTTCCTGGACAGTGGAAAACCTTCTCAAGAACGGCATTGATGCGATTGGTGCCAGGGAGGGTGAGGTAAAAGTCCGGCAGGCTTTGACTCCGGACCGGCGCTGGGTTGAAATTGAGATAATCGATACAGGAGAGGGCGTGAAGACGGAAAAGTTGTTTGAGCCCGGTGTCACGACCAAGCGCTATGGCTGGGGCGTTGGTCTCACCTTGGCAAAGAGGATTATCGAGGGTTATCATCAAGGCAGGCTGGTCCTGAAAGGGAGCCGTCCGGGCAAAACGGTATTTGCTATCTATCTGCCCATAAAAACCGAAACAGGCGCCTGATGGATAGTTCTATGTTCACAGCTCCCTGTTCCCAGTTTTACCTCTACCCACTTTCCGTCATTGCGAGGAGCGCAGCGACGAAGCAATCTCAAGCATCAGATTGCCACGGGCTTCGCCCTCGCAATGACGTGGCGAGGGGAACCAAGAACCAAGAACTATGAACCAAGAACCATTGAGAATCCTCTGGATTGACGATGAGATTGACCTTTTGCGTCCCTTTGTCTATTCAATTGAGAAAAAGGGCTACGAGGTTAGAACTGCCAGTAATGGGCCGGACGGGCTCCTCTTGTTAAAAGAGCAGGGGTTTGACCTGGTGCTTTTGGACCAGATGATGACCGGGATGCAGGGGCTGGATGTTCTGCGCAGGATTAAGGAGATTGACCCGAATGTCTTAGTGGCGATGGTGACGAAATCTGAGGACGAGGCGCTGATTAACGAGGCGCTGGGCAAACTGGTTGACGATTTTATTATCAAGCCCTTTACCCCGGCGCAACTTTTAGCGGTACTCAAACGTCTGCTCAAAAAACGGCAGTTAATTGCGGCTTCAATCGGACAGGAGTTTGTCCGCGCAATTCAGGAGGAGCGCGATTTGACCACGCCGGCTGGTTGGGCAGAGTTTTACCGGTTCTTTAACTACTGGCAGAATATTCTGGCACGCTTTGGCGATACCGCGCTCGCCGAGCTTTATCTTGACCGGCTTTTGGATGCAAACAACCGGTTCGGACGATTTGTTGAGGACAATTACCAGAACTGGATTAAGGGCAAGGGTCCTTTAATGAGTCATCGGCTGATGGATGTGATAGTGAAGCCGAACTGCGAACAAAAGCAGACTTATCTCTTGGTCCTGGATTCAATGCGTCAAGACCAGTGGGATGCGCTCGCCTTTTATCTGCGCGACTACTATCAAATTGAGTCCAACTATTATTACTCAATTCTGCCCACCGCCACCCCTTATTCAAGGAACGCCATCTTCAGCGGACTTTTGCCCTTGGAGATTTACCAGCGCTATCCCCAGTGGTGGGTGTTTGAAGAAAGCGGGCAGAATCGGTTTGAACAGGAACTGTTAGCGGAAAACCTAAGTCGGCTTGGTTTCAAGGGGCGTTTTTCATTTATCAAGGTTGGACGTGCGGACGAATTAACTGCGGCAAAGCCGGTTCTTTTTGACACCAATGTCAGGCTAATTGTGATTGTTGTCAATTTCCTTGACCTCTTAATCCACTCGGTCAGGCAAACAAGGCTCTTGGATGAAATCATTCCTGATGATGCCGCGTTGGTCGGCGCAACGAGGGTTTGGTTTCTATCCTCGCCACTATTTCAACTGTTAAGGCAGTTATCAACAAGGGATTGTCGGGTTATTGTGACCTCTGACCATGGCTTTATCAGGGTTCACCGCCCCACGCTCATTTACGGCTCAAGGGAAATATCAGCAAACCTGCGCTACAAACACGGTGCCGCACTCAGGGTTGATGGCCGCGCCGCGCTTCTGTTAAACCATCCCGAAGAGTTCTTTTTGCCCGTTGAGCATCCCGGGGTAAAATATGCCGTTGCCCGTTCCGATTATTACTTCATATATCCTACCAAACCACGGGAATACGAAAAGGCATACAAACACACCTTCCAGCACGGCGGCATATCACTTGAAGAGATGATTGTGCCGGTGGCGGTTCTTAAAAGTGCATAGTTCTTAATAGTTTATAGTTTTTATTTTTAAACCAGGGACTACTAACTAAAAACCAAAAAACATTAAGGCACGGGCACAACCATTGGCAGGGCGGTGAACACGAGAAAGGTTTTAACAGCTCTATCAGGAAAAATCTTGGCGCAGGCACGCGCATAATGAACCAACTGGTTGGTGTAGTAATTATCCTTCAACGCCGGGATTTCCTCCTTCTTTACCGCAAAGGTTTTGTAATCGTACAGGTTAACCTCATCCGGTTTCAGAATGACTCGATCAACCCTGCCAGTCCAGATGGTTTTCCCATCGTGATACAATATCGGCAGTTCGGCGAAAGAATTGGGTTGGGGTTTGATTATTTGTTCAACTGGTGACTGTAGCAACCTTTTGATAGTTATTAGGATTTCCGCGGTCAGTTTTTCGGTCAGGTCTTTGGGGATGCCATTAAGGCGGAGAAGGCGTGTTGTTTCTTTTTGCAACTTTGTGCTGAGAGGGTCAAGTTTCCCGAGAGAAATTAATTCCAGTAGTCGGTGAATGGTTTCACCAGTGGCGATGGCTTCATCCGCGCGTCCGTGCAGCTCCTGAGGCGTATATCTTGTTACTGAGCGCACCTGAGATGGCACGGAAGTTACTACTGGTTCAATTCTAATTAACGGCGCAGAAGGTTTTTCTGGTGGGGCTGGTGGTTCTAACGCTTTCACTTCTTCGGACGTGATCACGGACACTCCTGAAATGCTTTTGCTAAGCTCGAATCCATTTTCAGTTTTTTTCAAGCCTAAATAATTAATCAACCATTCCAATTTTGTTTTTTCAAGCTTAGCTTCATCCCAGACCCCGGTCAAAAAAAGCGCATCGCGCGCTCTAGTGCAGGCAACATAAAAGATTCTTTTCTCCTCCTCAATCAACTTTTCGAGATACTGGACGTGAATTGGGTTCTCTTTTCTTACCAAACCTTCCTCAATATATGAAAATATTACCTCGCCGGCGTCATTCTCCTCCACAACCAGTTTTTCCTTATTGGCGTTGCTGGTGAGGATTTTTTCATGTAGCCCGGGATGAAATACTATCGGGAACTGCAACCCTTTCGCTGAATGCACAGTCATAATTTGTACCGCGTTCATCTCTTCAGTAGGAATTTCGGCCTTAGATTCATCCCTATTAGATTGTTCAAGCAAACTTTTAATCTGCAGAGGGGGATTGCCAGCAAGTTCTTCCTCTTGGATGATTTGGATGAATTTCCTGATGTTGGCGACTCTTTGCGGTTCAGCGAATACCTGCCACGCTTTTGTCCTAATTAAAATCTGATCGAGGAGAGAGTATAAATGTTCGTAGTTGACCTTTGTCAGGGCCTCCTCAAGGATTTTCAGCGCCTGCGCGAGGTTTTCTGGGGAAGGGTGCGAGTTAGAGAATGATCGACTTTCCTTAAGGCGTTCCCATAATGTCAGCTGTTTGGCTTCGCCTTTCATCATCCAGAGAAAAAGTTCCCTTTCCGGGATCTTAAACAAAGGTCCGCGCAGGGTAATATAGAGCGCGGTGTCATCCCCTGGGTCAACAAGAAAAGAAAGTAAAGCGGTGAGGTATTTAATTTCGTTTTCCTCATAGAAGCCCGTGCCACCAACAACCACGAATGGAATGTTTTCCTTGCGCAGACAACTCTCCAGTGCCGGTAATAACCCCTGGCGGGTACGGATGAGAATAGCAATGTCTTTATACTGGCAGGGGCGCGCAAGTTCCTTTGCATCAGCCCGACGCTCCAGTACTTCAAAGTGAGTGGAAACCAGGGCTTTGATACGGTGGGCAACATTTTTAGCGTCAATTTCTCGTTGTTCATTTGCACCTTTACCTTTTCCCGATACTTCAAGAATTATCTCTACCTTTCCCTGCTCTTGACCCATGCGCTGACAGGTAAAATGTCGGTAACGGAAGCGCCAAGGTTCGTCATTGCCAGTTGCGCTCATCAACTGCGAAAAAAGGGTATTGGTAAAATTAATTATTGCCGGCAGAGAGCGGTAATTCTTTTCAAGGGTTACAGTTTCTAATCTTTCGCTGCCGAGCCATTCTTCAAGTTTTTCCTTGGCTTTGAAAAATAACTCCACCCGGGCGTTGCGAAACATATAGATTGACTGCATATCGTCGCCAACGATAAATATTGTCGGCGAGATCGCAAGTTCTGATTTTAAGCCTTCTCCCGAGCGCCACTCCTCGGTGAGTTTATCAATAATCCTCCACTGGAGAAAAGATGTGTCCTGAAACTCATCAACAAGAATATGGTCGGTATGTTCGTCAAAAATGTAAAGGATATTCTGCCATTCAGGTTCTTCGGTCAAAAGTTTCAAGGCAAGTAGTTCCATATCATCATAATCCACTACCCCGAGGTCGTTTTTCATCTGGCTGTAGGTAGCGAGGAAACATTCTTTGAAAAGGCGCCACCGTTGTTGAAGGAGATTAAAATCATTGAGAGTGGCGATGAGATTGCGGTAACGAACCATATCGACTGCCCAAATGCGTTCCTTTTGAGAAAAACCCTTTGTTCTCGACTTGTTTTGCGTGGTCATAAACACAGATTGATGAGAAACGAGGCTTTTATAGAGAAGTTCAATAGTAGCCGGATTACTCCAATCCTGCGGGAACAAATCTATATAATTTTCAATTCTTTCAAAACCGCAGGGTTCTTCTTTTAACCGTTCAGCAAGTTCTTTAATTGTACTTTTGTCTATCTCCGCAGGTAGGGCGTTTTGGGCGATGGTTCTTCTCTCGAAAAGGATGTCAAGAAACTCCGAGAATTTTCTCCAGCCCTCAGTATGTTCTTTGGTGATAAGGCAGATTAGCATTGAGCGGTGATTTTTCCACTCCTTACTTTCAGCAATTTTCATCAGGGCGTTGTACTTTGCCTGTTCCCAGAGGTTCTTGTAATCGGTTAATGCTCCGGAATTAGGGTCAATATTCAAGAGATTAGCAAAGTGCCGGACAAGAGAAAAGCAGAATGAGTGAATAGTAGAGATGCGCAGGCAAAGTATATTTTCACGCAATATCTTATAGATTTCCGGATTCCGCTTGCGGGCGTTGTTAAGAATTCGTTCCTTCATCTCGACTGCTGCCTTGTCGGTAAAGGTGAGAGTCAGAATGCGTTCTGGCTTCACACCCGCTTCCACCAGTTCGAGATAGCGGTCACTTAACTGTTCGGTTTTACCTGAACCGGCAGGTGCGAAGACGATTTTACTTTTCAGTGGGGTCTTCATTTATTCTACTACAGCATCTTTATGTGCATCCTTGCCACAGGTGAAACGGAAATTGCATTTTTCACAATTGCGCTCATCGCTGGGAATCGGCAAAAATTTCCCTTTGCGAATGTCGGCAATGATGTTGACCGTTCGCTTAATTGCCGTATTGATTAGCTTGTCAACGCTAATGTTTTGATTTGCCAAGAGTTTCAATTTTAGCAAACGCAGGTTGTAAATTCCCATATTTTCTACCTGTAGATTTTGGAATTCCTCATCCTGGGCCACGAGATGGGCATAAAGTGGTAATTGGATATGTGTTTGTTTATCAAGAACCGCGCTGGCATTGATATCGGCAGAACCTGTTTTGTAATCGACAATACGGAGAAAGTTATTTTTGCGGTCAATGCGGTCTATCCTGCCCAAAAGGTTGATGTCGGCTTTTATTTTCCCGGATACGCGCTTTTCTGTTTTAATCGGCTGAAATCCCTCATTGCGAAGTTCCTTTTCATATTTAGCCAGTTTGGCGAAAAGGTTTTTCAGGACGCGGCGCGTAACTTCTGTCCAGAAGGGGGGCAGACCAACATTCCGTAACTCCTCGTCAATGATTGCACCGGCAACTTTTTTAATATCCTCAACCGGGATTGGACCGTGCTGGTAGAGCCTTGCCAGAACCCGGTGTGCGACTTGTCCCCACATTCGGGCGTCAATTTCAAATGCTGGTTCTGGTGGCGTCTTGAGACCTAAGACTTTGTAGAGATAAAACTGATAGGGACAGCGAATGTAGTTTTCCAGTGCAGTGACATGGAATTTGGCGTCGGCGCCAAAATGGCGGTTTAACTCCTGTTTAATTTCTTCATCATTTGAAAAATCAACCGTAAGCGTAACATCTTCAAAAAAGATTTTTCCCTGCCTACCCCGATAGATTTGTTCCTCAACGTCAGAGAAAATAACGTCGGTTTCTTGATACTTTACCGGTTCAGATTCTATGAAGGGCGTCCGCAGGACCGGTTTACCGTCTTTTGATTCGTGATAGCTCAAAAAGGAAGTGTTGGGGCTTGACCCATAAGTGCGGCGAAAATGAAACTTCTGCCAGTCCCGGTGCCACTCAATATCAGGCATCCCCAGTTTTCTTCGCACCGAATCTGGCAGAATCGGGTCGGGGTGATATGCGCTTGGTAGATCGGTTTCAGTGAGACCGGCAAAGTAAAGGTTTGTTGGGGCGAGACCGAGCGTCTCTTCCATTTCCACAACCGTTACTCCACCATGGTCAAGTCCCGGACTTTTGCCTTTCAGCCTGATAAGATAAGAAAGGGTTTTAATAAAGGCGGACCTTGCCTCCTTCTGTTCGTCGAATTCGGTGGCAAATTCAGCGATAGCGTCAAGGGTATCGTAAAGTGCCTTGCGGTCCTGGTGTAGCTCTAAAAACCAGGGTTGTTCAGGGTTCAGGTTTGAGCAGAAATCGACGGTCTCAAGGAACTGCTTCAGTCTGTGCGCCTGATTACCGATAGTCCCTGCAGGTGAGAGTATTTTCTCGATGAGACCGATTGCCTGTCTTACCCTGAGCTGCACCTCTTTAAGGAATTTCATTTCGCGTTCATCCAGTTCATCCTCCTCCTGGGCGACAATCCTGTTAGCAATGTTAAGCCAGTCTTCCCTTCCCTTGATGATGCCGGCGCGGCGGGAAAGCGTGTTCAAGGCTTGAGCGGCGACCTCGCGTCCCCTTTGGTCTTTGTCAGTTGGTGCCGTCAAGAGATGGGGGAGATAGGGTGAAGAAAAGGCGCAACAGGTTGCAATTCGCTCATAGTCGGTGTCAAGGGCACGCAGGAATTCCAGGACCGCAACGATCGGTGGCGAAGAGGAAAGTGGTATCCGGGGGTAAATGGTGAAGGGGATATAATACTGTGGGAGGATGCGACTGATGAGCGGTGCATAATTTGTTAAGCACGGAAAGACAATGTATGTTTCGGCAAAGTTCAGGCTTTCCCCTCGGTTCCTAATGTTACGGCAGATACCGATGACTTCCTCTTCAGGCGTGGGGAACTTATAGAGTGGTGGTTCAGGATTAGCGGCGACATCAACCTTCACCTGTTTGATTTCAAATCCGGGGTATTGACTCATGAAATTAACAAAGCGCTCGGCAAAGCAATAATCCTCATCGCCCTCTTTAAAATAAGTGCCCGCTAGGGTCATATCGGTATTCTCAATCAGGGCGCTCAAGAACCTTTGTTCAAGGATGTTGGGCGCGACAAAACTGTCAAGGACGAGGACGCGCGGATGTGATGGGTAATCGTCAATGAGATTCTGCGCCTCATAGATGATATCCTCTTGGTCGAGAAATTCCTTTTCTTTCAGGAGGCTATTATAAATTTTGAAGATCTCGTAGGCTTTTTGGGCGTGGGCGAGCGGCTTTTCATAACCGGCTAAAATGTCATTGAGAACTGCGGGGATGTTCTTTTGCTCTTCTGCCTGCACATGCCTTTTGACATCAGCGATAAAGTCGCCAATTGTCCGGGCATAACCGATGGT
>CAZNRV010000121.1:0-9038 GCA_964575495.1 uncultured bacterium | reverse complement strand
CCCAAAACCCAGGGTCGCAATACCAAGATAATCTGACTTTAGACGCAGAATCGGCAGACCGATAAGAAATGCGATGATTCCCGCATTGATTGCACCAGCAGCCAGAGCCAAGGGCAGAACAAAGAAACCGGTATGAGGTATGACCCTGGTTATTAATGCCGCGGTATAGGCGCCAATGCCATAAAATGCGGCATGACCAAGCGAAAACTGACCGGTATAACCATAAATCAGATTGAGCCCGAGCGCAGAAATGACCACGATACCTGCGTAAGAAAGAATAGTCTGAATGTAAGGGTTAATGACATCGGTCAGAATCAAAACCTCAATAACTATAAACCCGGCAATGACTATTAAAAGTGCCCCAATCCCAGAGCTAAGTCGCTTCATCTCACACCTTTTCCTGTTCCTTTTTACCCAAAAGCCCACTAGGACGAACTAACAGCACTATAATCAATATTCCAAATGCAACAGCATCGCGCAGGGTTGAGGATACATAAACCTCAGCAAGTTTTTCCACCACACCCATAATCACCGCACCCAACATTGCGCCTGGAATAATCCCGATTCCACCTAACACCGCAGCAACAAACGCCTTCAGTCCGGGCATAATGCCCATAAAAGGGTGAATCTGCGGATAGGCAATGCCATAAAGCACACCGCCCGCCCCGGCAAGTGCGGCACCGATGCCAAAGGTCAAGGATATCATATTGTCAACATTGATGCCCATTAATCGGGCGGTGCTGTGGTCAAACGAAACCGCACGCATCGCCAAACCGGTCTTGGTGTAATTGACAAAAAGCGTCAGTGCCAGCATCAGCAAAATCGCCACGGCAAACACAATTATCTGAATATTGGACACGGTTACACCCGCAAGCTCATAGGTTTTTACAGTAAACGGACGGGGATATGCCCGGAAATAAGGACCAAACACGAACTTCAGACTGGTGAAGTATTCAAGGAAAATGGAGACGCCAATTGCGGTGATAAGGGCAGAAATCCTTGCGGCATTGCGCAGCGGTTTGTAGGCAACCCGTTCAATGAACATACCCAAGAGCGCACAACCAGCCATTGCCAAAAGTATCGCGCCTAAAAAAGGCGGACGCCAGTATGTGAGAGCAAAAAACCCTATATATGCACCCACCATAAAAACATCGCCATGTGCGAAATTAATCAAACGTACAATTCCATAAACCATTGTATAACCCAAGGCAATCAGGGCATAGACAAACCCCAACTGCAGTCCATTTATCAACTGCTGGAGAAAATAGGTCAACGGCTTGATAATTAAATCAAATCCTGCCCAAAGTCAAGAATGGCTTATTTTAAAACTATAGACGGATTCTCCCCTTTTCGTACGGATTAATTGATTTTGCCTTATTACCGAACTATCACAACCTTTCTGACCCTTCCTGAAAAGCCAATGCGAATGAAATAGACCCCGGGGCAAGACGGCGGATGTCATTCCTCAGTTTTGCATATTATTTACATTCATCCTTTGACAATTAAACCTTTTTAGTTTGCTTGACTTGATTTATCACTGTGTTAAACTTTATTCTCTTGTTAAGTTACATTTTTAAAAAGACCCAAGTACTATTTAACAGGAGGCAATAATGGTTTTAGTATTTTGTGAGCAGCGTGAAAGCAATCTGAAAAAGGTTGCGTTTGAGGCACTCCTTATCGGCTATCAGATTGCCGAAAATAAAGGAGATGAACTGGCAGGAGTGGTCTTGGGGAAAGACATTTCCCCTCTGGCCCAGGAGATAGTGCGGTTTGGCGTCAATAAGGTCATAACTATTGACCATGCCAGCCTCGAATTTTATTCTCCGGATGGCTATGGAACAGCGCTTGAACAACTTGCAAAGGAACAGAAACCAAACACCATCATTGTGAGCGCCACTGCTTTGGGCAAGGATTTGGCTGCGACCCTTGCTGCCCGGCTGGAAACCACCTTGCTTCCGGACTGCACAAAAATTGAGTTTGACGAAAATGGCGCAATTGTTGCCACCCGACCGATATATGCTGGCAAGGCGCTGGCAACTGTCAAGGCTTCGGATGCCAACCCAGTTGTGCTCGGCATCAGACCGCGCGCGGTCAGCACTCAATCCGAAATGAATCGAGATGGCAAGATTATTGCTGCCCGGTTAATACCAAGTGAACTGCGCACCAAGGTCGCTGAGGTGGTTAAAACCGTAATGAAAACCGTTGAATTAACCGAAGCTGACATTGTGGTCTCGGGCGGCAGAGGGATGAAAGGACCGGAAAACTACGCATTGCTCGAAGAACTGGCAGCGGTGATAAATGCGGCAGTAGGCGCATCACGTGCCGCAGTTGATGCCGGCTGGCGTGACCATCAGTTCCAGGTTGGTCAGACCGGCAAAACCGTTGCCCCATCCCTTTACATTGCCTGCGGCATATCCGGCGCTATCCAGCACCTTGTCGGCATGATTAACTCCAAGTGTATTGTTGCCATCAATAAAGACCCGGAGGCAAACATCTTCAAGGTTGCCGATTACGGAATTGTTGGCGACCTGTTTCAGGTTATGCCGCTGCTGACCGAGGAGTTCAAGAAGGTCAAACAGGGTTAAGGCCTATGCCCAACACCAAACAGACCGACATCGCCGCCATCAAGGGTGTCCTTGAGCACATCCTTGACATTTCAGAATCACCGGTTCCCCGCTGCCGCCTGCTCTCATCAGGGTTCGGTTCTTCCCACGCCCTCAAAACAAGAGACGAACTGACCGGCAGCCGCGCCTGTCTTGGCTGTGGCAACTGCATTGATATCTGCTCACTTTTAGCCCGAGAACCCGCCCGTCTCAAACGCACCGCCCAGAGAACCAGTCTGGCACTGGAGACAATGGTAGGAACAGACTGCGACCGTTGTTACCAGTGCGTTTTATCTTGTCCGCAAGTTGATACAACCATCAAACATTACATTGTCAAAAATCGTTCAATAGAGCAGATGAAGCATCTTTTAGCACATCTGCAACCGACCGATGATTATTATCTTGACCAGTTTTATGAGGAGAGTAGCAATGGGTGAAAATATGATTGACATCTACATAATGGGTGAGCACCATCAGGTTCCGGATTCGCTCACCATCCTGCAGGCAATGGAATATGCCGGTTACCAACTTGTCCGTGGCGTTGGCTGCCGCGGCGGCTTCTGCGGCGCCTGTGCTACTGTTTATCGCACAACCGGCGACTACCATCTCAAATTTGCCCTTGCCTGTCAGACCAAAGTTGAACCCAATATGCAACTGGCGATGATTCCATTTTTCCCGGCACATCGCCCCCAGTACCGACTCTCAGAACTCAAAGGAACAGCAAGTGAGGTCTTAGAAATTTACCCCGAGATGCTACGCTGCTACGGCTGCAATACCTGTACCAAGTCATGCCCACAGGATATTGATGTCTTAGGTTATGTCTCGGCAATTGTGCGCGGGGATATTCCTGCCGTTGCGGACATCTCCTTTGACTGTATTATGTGTGGTCTCTGCGTGACCCGCTGTCCCGCAGAACTGGTAAAGCATCACGCCGCACTTTTGTGCCGACGCATTTATGCAAGAAACCTCGCACCCCGCTCCGAAAATCTCCAAAAACGCATCGCCGAAATTAAGGAAGGCAAATTCAGCAGTGCGCTTGCTGAACTAAAAGCGCTAAGCAAAAAAGAACTTCAGAAGCGCTACGCAGCTCGAGACATTGAACCGGAGGAGTAAAAATGAGTTATCCATCACCATTACAGGAACTGGCGGTTAAGGTCACCGAAACCCGGGAGGCACGATTAAAACAGACCCATCCTCGGCTCACCGTTGAAGAAAAGGAAACACTGCTCAGGGGATTCCATCCGGATTATCGCGCCGATACCTTTGCCACCTTGAGAATTGGACCGAATGCCGGTGACCGGACGCCTAAGGAGCTCGCCCTCCTGCTTGAGGCAGATAGTTCTCTTGACCCAACCAATCTTGCCTTAGATCAGCCTGATTATAACTGCGATGTTTTAATTATTGGCGGTGGTGGTGCCGGTTGTGCAGCCGCTCTCATCGCGGATGAGAAAGGCGCCAAGGTTATCATCACAACCAAATTAAGGCTGGGAGATGCCAATACGATGATGGCACAAGGGGGAATTCAGGCAGCAGACAAACAAAACGACTCACCGGCAATTCATTACCTTGATGTCTTGGGCGGCGGGCATTTTGATAATGTTCCGGGATTGGTGGAGGCCCTTGTAACGGATGCCCCAGAGGCGATAGCATGGCTGGAAAACCTCGGTGTGATATTTGACAAAAACACTGATGGCTCAATGAAGACAATTCATGGCGGGGGCACATCAAGAAAAAGAATGCACACCTGCCGGGATTATACCGGCGCCGAGATAATGCGCACCCTCAGAGATGAAGTTAAAAGCCGACCGGGAATTACCGTTCTTGAGTTCTGCCCCGCGGTCGAACTCCTGACCACGCTGGAAGGGGAAGTTTGTGGTGCGGTACTTCAAAATCTCAATCTGAATAGTTGCCTTATAGTTAAGGCAAAGAATGTGATTATTACCACCGGTGGCTCGGGCAGACTTCACTACCAAGGTTTTCCCACATCCAATCATTATGGCGCAACCGGTGATGGACTCGTGCTTGCCTACCGTGCCGGTGCGCGCTTAACCTTCATTGACACTATGCAGTATCACCCTACCGGTGTTGCCTTTCCCCAGCAGATTGTTGGTCAATTAGTAACGGAAAAGGTCAGAAGCCTGGGAGCGCAACTTGTGAACATTCAGGGTGAGCAGTTTATCTTTCCGTTGGAAACAAGGGATGTGGTCGCATCGGCAATCATCCGCGAATGTCAGGAAAATCGCGGTATCATTTCACCTGGGGGTGTTAACGGCGTCTGGCTTGATACCCCGATGATTGAGATTCTGCGCGGGCAAGGCACAGTTAAACGGGAACTGCCGGCAATGGTGCGTCAGTTTGCTCGGTTCGGCATTGAAATTGACAAAGAACCGATTCTCGTCTTCCCGACGCTCCATTACCAGAATGGCGGTGTCGCAATTGATCAGAATTGCCGCACGGGTGTTCCGTTTCTATATGTCGCTGGCGAGGCATCAGGAGGCGTTCACGGACGCAACCGATTGATGGGCAACTCACTTTTAGATGTAATTGTCTTCGGGCGTCGGGCAGGAAAAACTGCGGCAGAATCTGCTCAGGAGCGCACTGACAAATTTAAACCAACCCTCAATCACCTCGAAAACTGGCGCCGGTTATTAAAGGAAAATGAAATCAGCACGAAGGTATTTTCCCCAATCATTCTGCCTGATTACACGAGAAAGAAGGCGTAAATGGACTTTACCTTTACCGAAGACGCTGAAATGGTCCGCGCCACCGTCCATGAATTTGTCCGCCGTGACCTTTTACCCTTAGAACCAAAATTCCTAAATGCCAAGACTAAAGAAGAGCGGAAAGAAATCAGCCGCAACGCCACGACAAAACTCAAGGAGATAGGTCTTTATAGCGCAGGTGTGCCTGAAAAGTTCGGTGGCGGTGGTTTAGGTCCAATTGAAACCTGCCTTATTGCCGAAGAACTGTCAATGACCATCATACCGGTAGAATGGGGTGACCTCACTCCGATTCTGTACGAGTGTTCTGAAAATCAGAAGCCTGATTACCTATTGCCAGTTGTCGCAGGTGAAAAAAAATATGCCATTGCCTTTCGCGAACCTAAACATTTTGCCAGTCCAGAACAAATGGCGGCAACCGCCCAACCTCAAACTGACAACTCATACCTACTCAATGGCATCAAAGAACTCTCCACAGCAGATTTTGACTTCTGCCTTCTCTTTGCCCTTACGCATGACGGTGTCACCTGCTTTATAGTTGACCGCGACACACCGAATACCGAACTCACATTCAATAAAAACTCGGTCTTCGGTCCTCGGTCTTCGGTCGCCGGTCATTCCGAACATCCTCAGATTATCCTTAAAAACTGCGTTGTCCTGGCAGAAAAAATTGTAGGTAAACCCGGTAAGGCAATGTCACTTGGACAGAAATGGTTTGGGCTCACCCGTATTACCCGGAGTGCTGCCATCCTTGGTGTCTGCCGTCGCATCCTCGAAACGACCGCGCTTTATGCTCGCGATTGGAAGTCAATGAACGAACCGATCATCGCCCGCAAGGAAATCCAGCGCACCTTGGCATCAATGAGTGGCAACCTTGAAGCTTTGCGCTGGCTCGTCTATCATACCGCCTGGCTTGCTTCAACAAATGCTAATATCCAGTTTGATTCGATGCTCCTTAAGCTGCAGGCACAAAATGTCCTGCAAACAATGGTGAATGACTCTGTTCGTATCCACGGCGGCACAATTCCCCCTGTAGAACATTGGTTGGTAAAGGCATTACCTGAAGGCGAAGCGCTTGATATGCTTCGTCTGGCGGTTAGTCATGAAGTCATCACCCGCTACACCACCTGATTTTACAACTCATATCCCTTGCCAAACTCAGTATTCCATAGGCATCGTCGCTCTTTTGATAAGATGGCTACGGGGAGGTTGACTCTGCGTTTAGCATTAAAAATAGCAATTGTAATTATCGCTCTAACAGTTACATTGCTCTTTTTCGGTTATTTACGTCTAAGAGCTGACCTGCCTACCCCGGAAACAATCCTCAATTTCAAGGCGCCAGCAAGCACACGAATCATCGACTATAAAGGGCGGGTAATTTCAGAACTGTTTCAGGAAAAAAGACGCCCGGTACCTTTGGAATCAATCCCTATCCCTCTTGTTCGGGCAGTTGTTGCGGTTGAGGACAAAAGGTTCTATTCCCACTGGGGAATTGACCTTATTAGAGTTGCCGGTTCTCTCGTTGCCAATATCCTCCATCCTGGCAATCTACAAGGAGCATCCACCATCACCCAACAACTTGCCCGTTCAATGTTTTTGACTCAAAAGCGAAAATTAAGCCGGAAACTAAAAGAAATGGTCTTGGCAATTGAACTGGAAAGGCACTACTCCAAGCAGGAAATCCTCGAAATGTACCTTAATCAGGTCTGGTTTGGCGCTTCGATTTATGGCGTAGCCGCAGCAAGCGAACGATACTTTGGCAAGCACGTTTCCCGGCTGAATCCGGTTGAATGCGCCACACTTGGGGCAATGATTGCCAATCCCACAGTTTATTCTCCCTATAATCATCCCGACAAACTTATCCGACGCCGGAATTACTTTCTGAGAAAACTTTTTCAGCTTGGACACCTAACAAAGGAAAAATACCAAGAGGCAGTAAATGAACCGCTTAATGTCCAGCCCCTTGGTATTCCAACAAATGAGGCACCATACTTTGTCGAAGAAGTCCGGCGCTACCTCATCACCACCTATGGGTATGATTTTGTCTATAAATCCGGCGCGACCATCTGGACAACACTTGACCTTGACATACAAACTTTAGCAAATCAAGCGCTCTTAAACTGGCTTGGCCAGTTAGAGGAGGAATACCGTCTGCAACCGAAAAAAGCCGCTTATGACTCGGTTGCCCAGTCCGAATTAAGCAAATCTCAACCCAATTACCTTCAGACTGCACTCATTATTGAGGATGTCAAAACCGGAGAAATCCGGGCGCTGATTGGCGGCAGAGATTTCAGACACAGCGAATTTAACCGGGCAACACAGGCACGGCGTCAAGTTGGTAGCGCCTTTAAACCATTCGTCTTTGCTGCCGCAATTGATAACGGCATGACTGCAGCAGATATTGAAAATGACTCGGCAATAGTAATAAGAATCGTCGGACAGCCCGATTACCGCCCAAAAAACTATGACCTTAAATTTTTAGGCAGAATGACTTTGCGCCGGGCACTGGCACTTTCGCGTAATCTCGTCGCAGTGCGGCTATGTGCCAGTCTCGGACCCGAGGTAGTCGCTAAATATGCCAATCTCTTAGGTATTGAACAGCCCATTCCTCCCTATTATTCAATTGCCTTGGGTTCAATCGAACTGACACTTTTGGAGATGGTCAATGCGTTTAATACCATTGCCAATCAGGGTGTGCTGGTTAAACCCTTTTTTATCACTCGGATTGAAGATAGTCGAGGATATGTCCTCGAGGAAAAACACCCTGAACCGAAACTGGTGATAAGACCCCAGACCGCCTATATTCTAACAAGTATGATGCAGAGTGTTGTGAATGAAGGCACCGGCACCGCCATCCGTCTGCGTGGATTTCGCGGACCCGCAGCGGGAAAAACCGGCACCACTGATGATTACACCGATGCCTGGTTTATTGGTTATACACCCACTTTGAGTTGTGGTATCTGGATTGGCTACGACACAAAGAAAACCATCTTTCGTGGGGCAACCGGAGGTGTAGTCGCCGCGCCGGTATGGGGTGAAATTATGAAAGAGGTTTATCAGGACACCATTACCGCATTTCCTGTCCCTCCGGATATTACCACTGCCTATATCTGTGAAGAATCGGGTAAACTGGCACTCCCACAATGTCCTAAAGCCAGGTTTGAGGTTTTCATAACTGACACCGAACCAACAGATTACTGCCCGATTCACGGGCAAGAACAGCAATAAGCGTGAAAAAAGAAAGCTCGCCTCTCAGCAAAAAGCCAGCCCGGGAATGGTGTGCAAAACCACTGCAGAAGATTTATCGGGCTCTTTATGAGCACTTTGGTCAGCAAAACTGGTGGCCTGCGGAAAGCCCTTTTGAGGTTATCGTGGGTGCAGTCCTCACCCAGAACACCGCCTGGAGCAATGTTGAAAAAGCCATAAATAATCTGAAGAAAGCCCGGCTGTTAAAACTTGAGTGTCTGAGCGCAATTGAAACCAAAACACTGGCGCAGTTTATCCGTCCTGCCGGTTACTTCAATATCAAAGCCCGGCGCCTGATTGAAGTAATGAAATGGCTCAAAAATGCCGGCGGCATGAAAAAACTACGCCGCATCACCACGCAGAATCTGCGCGAGCAACTCCTGCGCTGTTACGGTATCGGACCGGAAACAGCCGATTCCATTTTGCTTTATGCCTTTAACCGTCCAGTCTTTGTCATCGACACCTATAC
>CAZNRV010000120.1:0-15002 GCA_964575495.1 uncultured bacterium | reverse complement strand
TTGAATTTGTTAACCTATAGGTTAACATTTTACGATGATTGATAAAGCCATGAAAGATAGTCCCGCCCTGAAACCGGGCAAGCCCGAAGGACGCAGCAGCCCCCAAGCGGGTAAATTCCATACCTGCCTGCAGGATTAGGGGTAAGGCAAAATTCTGTTTATGCCCCAAAATAGTTTGCCGAATTTTGCTAATGCCATTTATGGGTTTTGTTTAACAAAAATTTCATTTTTAACATAAGCGGTTCCTCAATGACTCCGATTTTGTCACCCTTAGGCAGGTGGCGCTTGATGATTTAGTCAAGGAGGTAGTTATGGTCAGTGACCTGGATTTTCTCGGCAGATATCTCAACCTGTTTTTCATCACCAAATCCTGCACGCTCAAATACCTTTACAGCGACACTGCCGGTTTTCTATGGTATGAACTTCCTACCAGTATCACCGATGCCCGAAGGGGGCTTGATGCCTGCACCCATCAAGGCTATGCCAACTACTATTGCTATGCCTATGCCACCTATATCACCACCAATCACAGTCTCCAGGTTGATGGCTTTACCAATGATGGTGACCAAGAGCGCCTTGCCCGGCGCCGGCTGGTCAGTCCCGGGCAGTCAGAATATTCTGACCACGCCTCGTTCTGGCGCCAGGGTTATGTCGCCTTCTGTGGCATTGAGAGGGACTTTACGCCGATGTATCATACAATTGGCGATACCAGAGGATAAACCCGGCTCCAGTTCAAGAGTCATAGTCAACCCTTCGGTGGGCAGACCGCCATTTTACCTCACCGGGACACAAGCTCAGGAGATAGTGGTTTTTGACGCCCTTGGCGAGAAAGTCACCAGTTTGAAGGCAAATGAGCTCTGGGACGGCAACAATCAGCGTGGGGCGACGGTCAAGCCTGGGGTTTATCTGCTGTGCCTGAAATCGGCCGGCCCGTCATCAGCAACAAAGTTGATAATCACCCGTTGACAAGTCGCTTAAGTTTTGCAAAATTAAATAGCCGATGGTTAATTTCAGACGCAGACTCTTCCCGGAGCGGCACTATCGGCTGCCATTGCGCTGGCTATTGTGGCTGCTCTGGGCAGGGCTGCTTTTTTTCCTTTTCTGGGTTATCAGGGTTTTGTTCGCTAACAAATAAATGGAAGGAGTCAAAATGACCGGACTGCATTTTAACTACAAAGATATCTTCCGGGCATTAAGACTGGGTTTTTCTGCGAAAAAGGTTGGCATGGGGATGCTCGGACTTTTGTTCGGGCTTATCGGGTATTCCCTGCTCTGCTATCTTGCCCATCTTGCTGCCGGCAATGACTGGATTTCAATCTGGGAAATCTATCGGCTTTTGCCCTTCCCCAACCCCAATCTACCCTTCACCTGGTTTTCCTGGGTAATCTATGCCCTTGGGATTTTGTGGTTGGTCGTGGCAATGCTCATCACGGGCACCGCAATTGCCAAGGTTACTTTTGAACAGTTGCGCGGCAATGAGTTCTATGAGGCAGGCGAGGGGTTCAGGTTCGCCCTCAAAAATGCCGGCGCGGTTCTCGCCAGTCCACTTTTGATTATTGCCTTTATCCTGCTTTTGGTTATCGCTGGCATCATCCTCAGCGCCATCGGCTCAATCCCCTATTTCGGTCCAATTGTGGTCGGTCTGCTCGCAATTCCTGCCTTTCTGGTCTCGTTATTCATTGTCTATCTTCTGATTGTTTTGTTCTTCAATCTGCTCCTTGGCCCCAGCATTGTCGGTGCAATGGGTAACGACACCTTTGACACACTTTTTGAGGTCTTTTCCTGCGTTAATGAACAACCCGCGCGCCTCATCTGGTTCACATTTCTTATCGGCCTGCTCGCCAAACTGGGCTCATTTCTCTTGGGGCTGGGCTCAAGCCTTGCAGGCAGATTCGGCTCTTGGGTCTTATCTACCTTTATGGGCGCAACCTGGCAGGAGATTCTTACTGGCGCCGGTTCCATTTTCAAAATAACAATTCCAAACTGGGGTCTTTTTGCGCCCCTACACAAGGTGCTGATAATTGAAACTAACCTTTTCGGGGTTCCCCAGATTTACTCACCCGGTTTCTGGACAACTAACAACTGGGGTATTTATAACGGCTCAATCCTCTTAACAATTTGCGCCTATGCAATCGGACTGATGCTAATTGCCTATGGGCTTTCGGTCTGGTTCTCGGGTAATGTGCTCAATATTGCGGTCCTGGTAAAGAAAAAGGACGACAAAAATATCTTTGCAGTGCCAGAAGAGGAGGAAGTTATCGAACCCGAGAAACCAAAAGAAAAGAACGAGCCTGTAACTAATTGAAAATTATATAAGATATTATAACAAGAACGCCTGTTAAAACCGCCCGTATTGAGATAAAAGGTCAGGTTCAGGGGCTCGGATTCCGACCCTATGTTTACCGCCTTGCCTCTGCTTTAAAAATCAAAGGCACAATTGCCAATACCAAGGCGGGCGTTATTATCACGGCACAGGGAAATAACTTGCAACTGTTTATTCAGCAGGTGCGAACCCACCCACCTCCCTTAGCAATAATCACCGCCTTTAAAATTCGCTATCAAAAAACCCACCCTTTTACAGACTTTTCCATTATCAAAAGCAATGCCGATGTTAGAGCAGCCGGCGTTGATGTCCTGCCTGACCTATCCATTTGTCATGAATGCCGTAATGAGCTTTTTAATCCAAAAGACCGACGCTTTCTGTACCCATTTATCAACTGCACCCAATGCGGACCCCGTTACACAATTATCGAACACCTGCCCTATGACCGCGAACAAACAACAATGCGCCTGTTCAGGATGTGCCCTGACTGCCAAAATGAGTATTTTGACCCGTTCAACCGTCGCTTCCACGCCGAACCTATCGCCTGCCCAATTTGTGGACCCCAGGTGAGGTTAATAAATCCGCAGGGAAAAAGCCTCAAAGGCAACCCGCTGAATATGGCAGCAAAGGCGCTAATTAAAGGTAAGATATTGGCAATCAAAGGCTTGGGAGGTTATCACCTCGCTTGTGACGCCACTAAAGAGCGCGCGGTGGAAATTTTAAGGTTAAGAAAAGAACGCTCCTTTAAGCCGCTGGCAATAATGGTAGAAGATATTAAAACTGCTAAACTTATCTGCAATGTTACCCCAGCCGCAGTAAAAATACTTGCCTCCCATTCTGCCCCGATTGTGCTTTTACCCAAAAGAAAAACCCCATTGCTCAAACTCTGTCCCCTTGTCGCGCCCAATAACCCGAATTTGGGTGTAATGCTTGCATATACCCCGCTACATCTGTTGATTTTCTACACCTTGCGCCAGCTTACAAAAAACCCTGCAATCCTTGTGATGACCAGTGCCAATCGCAGCGATGAGCCGATTGTTGCCGAACAAAACGAACTGCTAAATGGGCTTAGAAGGGTATTTGACCTTGCCCTTACCCATAACCGCCCAATAGCCAACCGGTGCGATGATTCAGTTGTCATTGTTGATGATAGGAAACCAATTATGGTGCGCAGGGCAAGGGGGTATGCACCTCAGCCATTAACCTTAGGCAGTATGTTTCACGTGAAACAACCAACCCTGGCGCTGGGTACAGACGGTCGGAATATATTCGCACTTGCTGAGGGGCAAAGGGTATTTTTCAGCCCCCATATTGGCGAACTTGAGTCCGCCCGCTCAGAGGCGTTTCTCATTGAAACCTTGAAAAGGCTTATTAACTGGACAGGCTTAAAACCAAAAAGGGTAGTTTGCGACCTCCATCCTGATTACACCTCAACCCGCATCGCTTTCAAACTGGCAAATAGTTTTAAAGCCAGGGCATCCCAGGTCCAGCACCACTTTGCCCATCTCCTTGCTGTAATGGCAGAACACAACCTGCGCGGACCTGTTCTGGGTATTGCCTGCGATGGCACCGGTTATGGGCTTGATGGCGCAATCTGGGGGTGCGAATTCATTTTAATCAAAAAAGACCTTTCCTGGTCAAGGCTGGGTCATCTTGGCTATCTCCGTCACAATGCCGGCGCTGGTATGATTGCCGACCCGGTAAAGGTGGCGCTTGCCTATCTCACCCAGTGCGGGTTAAATGAAAAACAAATTAGAGAGTTGGGCTTAACTGGCTATCCAATTACCCCTAACCTGCCGGTCTTAACATCAAGTCTGGGCAGGCTTTTTGATGCGGTTGCCGCTATTACCGGTATCTGCAAAAGGGCAACCTTTGAAGGCGAAGCTGCAATTGCCCTGGAAAATGCCGCACTTAACGCACGCGCACCTAACCTTAAACAAAATTGTCTGCCCAATGCCATCATTTCCTCAGAGACCGGTTTAATCATCGACCCAAAGCCCCTGCTTATTAAAGTAGTAGAAATGACCGCTATTGGCAAAACCCCAGGCACAACTTCCCACTGGTTTCACCAAGCGCTGATTTCTGCTCTTGGGCGCGCTGTTTTAAAACTGGCTAAACAAAACCGGGTTAAAATTGTCTGCCTTTCTGGTGGCAGTTTTCAGAATCGGCTCCTGCGCCGAGGGTTAAAAAAATGGCTGACCAAAAGAAAAGTTATGGTCTTTCATAATGAAAAACTGGCGTTGAATGATGGTGGCATCGCACTTGGTCAGATAGTAGTGCCCGATTAATTTTATATCTTGCTATCTGCTTATTGACAGCAAAAGGAATGTGATTATTATCATTACCAGCTAAGTAAAAATCGAAAAGGAAAGCGTGTGGACAAAAGTATTTCTTTGTTTGTATCTTCTTTTATCTGCGAAACTTATATCATCAATTTGTGTGGACAAGTATGTGGAAAAGTTTAGGTAATTTGTGTGAAAAACCTTTTATATATGCCTGGTGAAGAGGTTTGGACAAATGTGCTTGAGGCGCTGAAATTACGGGTAAATCGTCAGGCATTTGAGACCTGGCTTTTGCCCACCCGCCTTGAGTCCTTCACCGATGGTGTTGTTAAGGTTGCTGTGCCCAATCCGTTCTTTGCGGACTGGCTTCAGCATCACTATCTCTCTGAGATCCTCTTCGCTTTAAAGGAGGTGACTGGCAGGGAGCTTCAGGTTGAGTTTGTGCTGCCTGAGAACCGGGGAAAGCCGGCTCAGGCATTAGTTGAAACCAGCCCACCACCAGTTGCCCAGACTCAGTTCCGGCTGCGCAGCCGCTACACCTTTGACAGTTTTATTGTCGGCGAAGGCAACCGGTTTGCCTGGGCAGCTGCGCGGAGTGTGGCGCAGAATCTGGGTAAAACCTATAATCCGCTCTTCATTTACGGTGGTGTCGGGCTGGGAAAAACTCATTTACTTCAGGCGATTGGTAATTTTGCCCTGGGTCTTTATCCTGGTCTGAGGCTGTGCTATACAGCAGCAGAAGCGCTTTTCCTTGAGCTGATTCAGGCAATCGGCAAAAACACCCGGCTTGAGTTCAAGGACAAGTATCGGGGTCTTGACCTGCTCTTACTTGACGATGTCCATTACCTTGTAGGAAAGGAAAGCCTGCAGGAGGAAATTTTCTTCACCTTTAACGCCCTGCAGGATGCGGGCTCGCAGGTTATCTTTACTAGCGACCGCCCGCCCAAGGACATCCCAACATTGCAGGAGCGGTTGATTTCCCGGCTTGGGAGCGGTCTGGTTGTTGATATTCAGCCGCCTGACCTTGAAACAAGGGTGGCGATTCTGCTGCAGAAGGCAAAACTGGAAGGGTTCAACTTAACAGAGGAAATTGCCCTGCACATCGCCACCAGGGTGCGCTCAAATATCAGGACCCTTGAGGCTTCACTTGTCCGCTTGATTGCCATCCATTCACTTACTGGCAAACCGGTAAGCCGGGAACTGGCAGAACAGGCGCTCAAGGACCTTGTTCATCCTGAACAGCCGATTGATGGCAACAGGGTCATCGCCACAGTTGCCGAGCATTTTCAGGTTCCGGTTCAGGAGTTAAAGGGGCAGTTGCGGACAAAAAGGGTTGCTCTTGCCCGGCAGGTGGCAATGTTTCTGATGAGGAATATCCTGAGCCTTTCCTTAAAGGATATCGGTTATTACTTCGGCGGCAAGGACCATACAACCGTAATGCATGCCATCGAAAAGGTCTCAGGACTCCAGGATGAAGACCCAGGGCTTGCTAACACTCTTGAAACCCTTACACGCCAGTTACAGCAGTCAAATAGATGAAGGGTGGGACAGATGAAGGGATGGAGGGATGGAGTCTTCATCCCTCCATCCCTTCATCCCTTAATCCCTTCATCGCTCCCCAATCCTCGGTCATTTTGCACACAACCCTGTTCAAAAGCCCGTTCAAAACATTCTGCATTAATAACGGTCATATATTTTTCAAGGAAAATCAACTCACTAAGCACCATCTAATCCACACAAACAAAAGTGCGCAACAGCTTAATATTTGTGTAATTATGGACTTTTTCACTAACCAGCCAAACCAGCAACAACTACAATCTTAATATTCTTTATAAAATATTGCAGAAGTGCTTATTAAGGTTAATATCTAATTTATTTAACATATCCTAATAAAAATAGTTATAAAGCATACCTTGACTAAGGGGGTAACTCCCCCTATCAAAGATGGTCGGAAAACTGAGGGCAAAGATGAAGGGTGGGCGAGATGAAGAGATGGAGTGATGGTGTCTTCATCCCTTCATCCCTCTTTTAAATTTTGTAGGGTGCAGAAGGTCAAATTGTTGTTGTAACAGGCTATTGTTTACTCTTATTACTTTTGACTTAGCTGGTGTTGGGAGTGGTCTCTAACCTGCTTTCAGAACTAATGATAAGTTTATAATCAAATCTGGTTAGCATCTATGGCGGTGTTGACTTGTGGGCATGCGTTGATATAGTTAGGTTCTTGATGTTAGCTAACAAAGCGATTAGGTTTAGCGAAAATCTTGACTATTCGTTTGCCATTGGCAGGTTGCGCGCTCAGGAGAGCTATCTTTTTGACCATCAGCGTTATGAGCGGCTCATCAGGGCAACGGATATCAAGGATTTTCTTGGTGTGCTGGCTGACAGTCGTTACTTTCAGTTCCTTGATGATGCGAGCCGTCTTAATCCAGAACTTATTTTCAGGCGCGCACAGGCGGAAATTCTACGCTTCTGCCTTAAATATTCTCGTGAGGACTGGTTGCAGGCGCTTCTGCGTCTGCCAGTTGCTGTTTATAACCTGAAGATTAGTTTTAAACAGGCTTACCAAGAGGGTGCGGGTTCAATCGCAGATTGGCAGTTGCCCGAGCCGGCGAGGGGTTTTGCCCGCGGGCGCATATGGCAGGAGCTTATGGTGCTGATTAATGAGGGCGGTGCCGAAGCCTTTTTACATGCCAGGGAGAAGTCAGACCCGGCACTGATTGACATTTTTCTTGACCGGCTGGAACACAGGCTCGCCATGAAATTGTGTGCAGGTCAGGATTACGCCCAAGGCTATTACCGGTTGTTTGCCGACCTTACCAATCTGCTCACCGCATTGAGGCTCAGGCTCTTGGGTGAGGATGAAAAGGTGCTCAAGCAGGCGCTCTTGCCGGGTGGCACCTTGTTAGAAAAAGAGATTCTGGCACTGGTTGGCACCGGCGAAGAGAAACTGGAGCTGGCTTTCGGGTCAGGTATATTTGCGCAAATTGTCAGCTACGGGTGGAAATCGGCAAAGGAAATGGGTTCGCTCGTTTTGATGGAGAAAAAGGTGAGGGAGAGATTGCTTGATTATGTCAATACTGCCCGCTATGTTGCCCTGGGTTACGAGCCGCTCTTTCGCTTCTACCGGCTGCTCGAAAACGAATTGACCAATCTGCGCCTGCTCTATGCGGCAAAACTTGCGGGTCTGGAAACGGAAAAGTGTCAGGATTTGGTGGTGTATGGCTTCTGAGGCATCAAGGGTTGCGGTTGTCGGTCAGGCTGAGGTGGTTATGCCTTTGCGCGCTGCCGGGCTGGATGTTTTTCCAGTTGAACCCGCTGGCGATGTCCAGCAACTGGTGGAAAAACTCATCAGTCAGGGCTATCAGCTGATATACTTTACCGACGACTTGAGCGGTGCCCTTGAACCATTAATTGCAAGGTATCGCTCGGTTACCCTGCCCTGTCTGGTTGCTTTGCCCTTTACAAGTCGGGCTGATGGCGAAGACCGGTTGCGCGCGGCGGTGCGTAGGGCTGCCGGTGCGGATATTCTCGGTGCAAAATTGCCGGAGGCAAGGGATTGAAGGGTAATGCTGGCATAATTGTCAAGGTTTCCGGACCGCTGGTTGTTGCCAGCAGGATGTCCGGTTCGAAGATGTACGATATGGTCCGGGTTTCAGACAAAAGGCTTTTGGGGGAAATCATCCAGCTAAACGGCGACGAGGCGGCGATTCAGGTTTATGAAGAGACCGCAGGTATCGGTCCGGGAGAGCCGGTTTATCCCACCTATGAGCCGCTGTCGGTTGAACTTGGTCCTGGTCTATTGGAGAACATCTATGACGGGATTCAGCGTCCGCTGGATTTGATTCAGGCAAGGGCAGGCGATTTCATCACCCGCGGGATTGAGGTGCCAGCGCTTGACCGGGAGCGCAAATGGCACTTTGTGCCTTTATGCAAAAAGGGTGAGCAGGTTGAGCCTGGCGATGTTTTGGGCGAGGTGGCTGAAACCATTTTGGTCAAGCACAGAGTTCTGGTGCCACCAGGTGTTGCCGGCGATGTTGCCGCCATCAGTGAAGGGGATTTCCGGATTACGGAGACAATTGCAGTTGTCAATACCGATGAGGGTGAAAAACAGCTGACGATGCTGCAACGCTGGCCTGTGCGTCAGCCCAGACCGGTAAGGGAAAAACTTGCTCCCAATATTCCGCTTTTGACCGGTCAGCGGGTGATTGACACCTTCTTTCCCATTGCCAAAGGGGGTACCGCCTGTGTGCCCGGACCTTTCGGCTCAGGCAAGACGGTTATTCAGCACCAGCTGGCAAAATGGTCTGATGCTGAGATTGTCATCTTTGTCGGCTGCGGCGAGCGTGGCAACGAGATGACCGATGTCCTTTTGGAATTTCCTAAGCTCAAGGACCCCAAAAGCGGGGAGCCGTTGATGAAAAGGACGGTCTTGATTGCCAATACATCCAATATGCCGGTGGCAGCAAGGGAGGCATCGGTTTATACCGCCATCACCATTGGTGAGTATTTCCGCGATATGGGCTATTCGGTGGCGCTGCAGGCAGACTCAACCTCACGCTGGGCAGAGGCGATGAGGGAGATTTCCGGTCGCTTGGAGGAGATGCCAGGTGAAGAGGGTTATCCGGCATATCTTGCCACGAGGATTGCCGAGTTTTATGAACGGGCGGGCAGGGTTGCCTGTCTTGGCAGATACAAAGGAGAAAGGATGGAGGGCACGCTAACCGTGATTGGCTCGGTATCGCCCCCTGGAGGGGACTTAAATGACCCGGTGGTGCAAGCAACATTAAGGGTTGTCAAGGTATTCTGGTCTCTTGAGGACAAACTGGCATTTCAGCGCCACTTCCCGGCGATATCCTGGCTGCGCTCCTATTCGCTTTATACCGATGCGCTCGCTGCGGCGTTTGAGCAGATTGCCGGTCATGATTCTGTGGAAAACAGCCGGCAGGCACTGGCGCTCTTGCAAAAAGAGGCAGAACTTGAGGAGATTGTTAGGCTGGTGGGTAAGGATACCCTTTCGGCTGAGGACCGGCTGATTCTTGAGGCTGCCCGGTCGCTGCGGGAGGATTATCTGCACCAGAACGCATTTCATGATATTGACACCTACAGTTCATTGAAAAAACAGGCGCTGATGCTGATGGTGGTGCTCTTCTTCTATGAACAGGCGCAAGCGGCGCTTGTCAAGGGTGCGGACATTGCCAGGATAGAAAGGCTGCCGGTAAGGGAGCGAATCGCAAGGATGAAGTATTTAAGTGAAGCGGAGCTGGATGAGGCGATTAGGGCTCTGCGTGAGCAGATTGCGGCAGATAGCAAGGGGTTGGTCAAAGGATGATAAAAGAGTATCAGGCAGTTAAATCAATTGCCGGACCGCTTTTGCTTGTTGAAGGGGTGAGCGGCGTTAAGTTTGCAGAACTGGTGGAGATAACCTTGCCCAGCGGTGAAAAGCGCCGGGGTCAGGTCTTAGAGGTGGAAAGGGACCGGGCGCTCATTCAGGTTTTTGAAGGGACAAGGGGTATTGATGTACCTGAGGCAAAGGTTAGGTTTCTTGCCAAGGGGATTGAGATTGCCCTTTCCGAGGAGATTCTGGGCAGGGTTTTTGATGGTCTTGGTGAACCACGTGATGGAGGTCCGAGGATAATTCCCAAAAGAAAGGCTGATATCAACGGCGCACCGATAAATCCCTATGCGCGCGAGTATCCGAATGAGTTTATCCAGACCGGGGTTTCTGCGATTGATGGCTTGAATACCTTGGTGCGGGGGCAGAAACTGCCCATCTTTTCTGGGACAGGTCTGCCCCATAACCGGCTTGCAGCCCAGATTGCCCGTCAGGCTCGGGTTCTGGGAAGGGAGGAGAGCTTTGCGGTGGTGTTTGCGGCAATGGGGATTACCTTTGAGGAGGCGGATTTCTTTATTCAGAACTTCACCCAGTCCGGTGCGATTGAAAGGGCTGTGCTCTTTCTCAATTTGGCAAATGAACCGGCGATTGAACGTATCGCAGCACCGAGGAGCGCCTTGACCGCTGCTGAATACCTTGCCTTTGAACTGGGCATGCATGTCTTAGTGATTCTTACGGATATGACCAACTACTGCGAGGCGCTGCGCGAGATTTCCGCGGCGCGCAAGGAGATTCCGGGCAGGCGGGGGTTTCCCGGTTATCTTTATACCGACCTTGCCTCAATCTATGAGCGTTGCGGCAGGATAAAGGGGCGCAAGGGCTCAATCACGATGATGCCGATTCTAACTATGCCTGAGGACGACAAGACCCATCCAATTCCAGACCTGACCGGCTACATTACCGAGGGTCAAATCATCCTTTCCCGGGTGATGCATTTGAAGAATGTCTCGCCACCGATTGATGTCCTGCCGTCACTTTCCCGGCTCAAGGATAAAGGAATTGGTGCGGGCAAGACGCGTGAGGACCATGCGGATTTATTCAACCAGTTATATGCCTGTTATGCGCGTGGCAAGGAGGCTGAGGAGCTGCAGGTGATTTTGGGTGAGGCAGCGCTTTCAGAGATGGACAAGGTTTATATGAAGTTTGCCCGGCTTTTTGAGGAGCGTTATATCTCGCAGGGCGAATACGAGAACCGGACGATTCAAGAGACCCTTGATTTGGGCTGGGAACTGTTAGGGGTTTTCCCGAGTTCGGAACTGAAGCGGGCGCGCGAGGCTTACATCAAGAAGTATTACCGACCCTCAACAAATTAAAGCTACCGAGAAATTTCTTTCAGCAAAAGGTTGACAACCAGGCTGGGGGTGTTAAGATGGCAGTCGAGATTGTGGTCAATGCGTGAGAAGAAGCCGCAGCTATCCGGGTTACCCTTCAGCAATGTGGCGGTTCAAGCCGGGGATATTGTTATTGCTCTTGACCTCCAGGGCAGGATAATATACTGGAACAGGGAAGCGGAACAGGTTTTAGGTTATCAATTTGCCGAGGTTGAGGCGCTACCTTTGAAGGGGATTTTTCCCAATTGCGGGCTTGAGGTGAAGGAGGTGCTTGCAGGCAGGGATTTTGCCGCTGGTTTTGAGGCGCTGCGCAAGGACAAGAAGCTGATTGAACTTTACCTTTATGCCACCGCGGGCAAGGACCAGAGCGATAAGGTAACCGGCATCGTTTGCATTGCCAGGGATGTTACACCTTTCTGGCACCCGACCGAAGGGGCGTTGGAAGCGGAAAAGCGTTATCAGCTGCTTTTGCGGCTCAGTATGGATGCGGTGGTGCTCATTTCAACAAGGGGAAAAATCCTGGAGGTGAATCAGGCGGGCGCGGAGCTTGCCGGGGTTGCGCCGGAAAAGGTAATTGGTGAGTCGGTTGAGAATTTCATTCATCCGGAGCGGTTCAGGGAGGCGGAGGCGTTCTGGAACAGGCTCTTGCGCAAAGGCAAAAACGAGGGAACCATCCTGATAAAGAGCAAAACCGGAGGGGCAAAAACCATTGCGGTCCGGGCAGAGCTGCTTCAGGTCCCAAGGGGCAAGAGGGTTTTTGCGGTGTGCAGGGATTTGACAGGTCAGAGGCAACTGGAGCGGGCGCTTCAGAATGCCGAGAACAGGTTCATGCAGTTGTTTGAATTGATGCCGGCAGCCCAGTTCATGGAGAAACTGGACGGCACGATTGTGGCTGCGAATGAATATGCTGGTCGGCTGTTTGGGATTGAACCCAAGAAACTCATCGGCAAAAAACTGAGTTTGGTTCTGCCTGATGACATCAAGCCGGTTCTGCCCCAGCTGCGGGCGGTGATATTGGAAAGGCGTTATCATCAGGCAGAGGTGGTAACCAAGTTGCCCGATGGCAAAAGGAGGTGGTTTGTCATCGGCAGCCTGCTCTTTGATATGGAAGATGAGCCTCTGATACTTACCTTTATCTTTGAAATCACGGAGATGCGGCAGGCGGTTCTGGAGGCAAGGAAAAGCGAAACCGAGCTGAATCTGCTTTTGTCCCAGGTCCCGGCGATTATCTGGACAACCGACGCCGAGTTTAATTTTGTCTCAATAGCCGGTTCCGTGTTAGCCCATTTTGATGTCAAGTCCGCAGAGCTGAAAGGGAAAGGCATCGCCACCTTCTTCGGTGATAAAAAGGAGGTCAGGGATGCGCATCAGCGGGCGTTGACAGGCGGGTCAGGAGAGTTTGAGTTCAGCCGGCAGGCGCGGATATATCAGGCAAAGGTTGAGCCGCTGCGTGGGATTGAGGGTGAACTTTTGGGGGTTGTCGGCGTTGCTCAGGATGTTACGGAAGAACGACGGATAACAGCCGCACTGAGCCAGACATTGATGCAGTATCGGGCGCTGTTTGAGTCTGCACCGTTGGGGATTGGGGTGCTTCAGGACGGCAGGGTGGTGATGATTAATAAGGAGGGGGCAAGGCTTTTAGGTTATGACAATCCCCAGGAGATAATCGGCATCAGCGTGATTGAGGCGCTTCATCCTGATGATGCGCCGCGGGTGGTTGAGCGATTGAGAAAGGTACTGGCGTGGGGTTTACCAAATCCACCGATGGAGGAAAGGCTCATGCGGAAGGACGGCAGTTATGCCCTATTGGAGATGCGCAGCGTTCCCTTTGTCTATGAGAGCCGACCGGCAATCCTCGTGCTGGCGCGGGATTTGAGCGAAAAGAGGAGGTTGACCGAACAGGCAGATGAGTATTTCAGTCACACCAGGGCGATTCTTGAAAGCGCACCTTATGCGATTGCTCTGGCAACCGAAGGCAGGATTGTCTATGCCAATAACAGATTTGCCGAGGTTTTCGGATATGAACTGATAGAGGTTATAGGCAAGCCATTTGCAGAACTCCTGCCTGCCTTTGAGCAAGAGCGGCTGAAGGGTTACGAAATGGCAAGGCTGGCAGGCAAACCTGCACCCACAAGTTATCAGACAACCGTTTTAAAAAAGGACGGCAAGGAGCAAAGGGTTGATGCCTATGTCACCACCTACACGGTTGGTGAAAAGGTTTTCATCTTAGGGTTTATCAGACCAGTTCAAAATGATTGACATTCTGCCAAGAATCATAATAGGCGCTGAGCCAGAGCCTGTCAAAAACTGTGATTTTAAAAGGTTTTTCAGCAGTGGACAAAAGCCTGCGCCTCAAGTTCGCCCGCAAATTCAATTAACCAAAAACTTATAAACCGATGCCAAATTAGGAGTGGTGGGGGGGACATGCCCTCCTGCTGGTAACAATATTCCTATCATTTTATAATTCAATTACTTACAAAGGTAAACCCAAATCCGGCGTTAATTTTTATTTATATTCCCAGACCCTGCTTCACAAACATTATTCCCCAGGAAAGGGTGATTAGACCCATCAGGGTTGAGGCGACCTGCATTGCGGTCTCGCCGGTAAAGCGGGTGATGTGCGGTGCCTGAAGAAATATGATAAGGGTGATTATCAGGACGACGAGGATTGCGATGGCGGTCAGGATTCTGCCATAGTCGTGGACGGTAATGATTATTGCGGTGATTGCTGCCGGACCGGTCAAAAGGGGTGTAGCGATGATTGATGCGATTGCCTTTGCCGACCTCTGCGTGCCCATTACCCTTTCCGAACCGACCTGACCCAAAGACATCTGGACGCCTAAAACCCCGAGGATGATGCCACCGGCAATCTTAAAGTCATTGATATTGGTGTTGAACAGCTTCAGAATTCCTGCGCCGAAAATCAGGCAGACCAGCGAGATGGCAAGGGCAACGATGACCGCGAGCATGGCGGTCCGACGTTTCTCCAGCGGGCTCATTCCCGCGGTTGCGCCGAAAAACACCACGAAACTCAAAAGCGGGTCAAAGATGACGAAAAAGAGAATGATAAGTTGCAGTAAGGTATAAAACATTGGTTAACCTTCAGTTGAGCATACAACCGATTCTAAAACAAAGCAAGTTCGGATGTGCCCATCAAAACGGCACGAATTACAGATGTCTTTCTCTACCGCAAAGCAAAAATTAGCGTCAGCAATTTACAATCACTTTCGGTTAAGGATATTTAAAGTGCTGCCATTGGCATCGGTTTTAATTAAATAGACATCACTGCCGGTGCCAGAAGACCAACAATAGCCGCCGATGATATATCCGCCATCTCTTGTCTGACGAACTGAATAACCACAATTATAATATGCGCCGCCAAAGGTTTTGTGCCACTGCTCATTGCCATTGCCATCGGTCTTGATTAAATAAACATCCCAGCCACCGCCGCCAAAAGAGTAGGAATAGCCGGTTAATATAAATCCGCCATCTGAAGTTTGTTGAACTGAATAGCCGCCATCATCAGCCGTCCCGCCAAAGGTTTTGTGCCATTGCTCATTGCCATTGTCATCAGTCTTGATTAAATATACATCATTTAAACCCGCGCCGAATGAACTGGTCGTGCCGGCAATGATATATCCGCCGTCATCAGCCTGCTGAACTGAATAACCGCC
>CAZNRV010000119.1:0-4763 GCA_964575495.1 uncultured bacterium | reverse complement strand
TATACGGTCAAACTGAATAATGGCACTGGCATGCTTGACAGCAGACAACTTGCCGGCGGTATCTATTTCGCCCGGGTGAAGAACAACGGTTCATCAGTGGCAAAGGTGGTCATCTCAAGATAGCAGGCTGGATATAAGAAGACTGGCGCCCGGAAATGAGCGCCAGTCTTTATTTTAGTTCCTACACTGACCTGATGCCAAAGTGAAAATCCGCATAATCGTTGACCAGTTTCAACAGATGAGGTGAGATCTCTTCCTGTATCAGTTGGATGACTGGGGTAAGCAGAAGGCGTTGTAAAATTAGAATCTCCTCTGCGGTGATACGCCCCTTTACCCCCTTTGCACAATCAGGACATACCACCCCGCCCCTTACCATATCAAACCCGAAAAATATCCCATCCTTATCCGCACCCAGATTGATGCCATTGTGGCAGATGGTGCATCGGTCAAGCACCGGCCGAAACCCAAGGAAGGTGGCGGTTTTAATAACGAACGAACCAGTAAGTGCTGAGAAATCTCCACTGCCAGAAGCGCTACTGAGTGCTGTCAGGCTGTTTTTCAGCAAAGAAAAGAGCCTGGGCTCGGGGTGGTGGCGCAGTGAAATCTGACTGACAAAACCGGCGATTCTTGCGGCGGTGACAAGCCGCTGGTAAGATTGGGCAATTCCGGCATAGGCGTTTAGCAGGTCGGCGCTGCCAATGGTCGCCAGCTCTCGGTTTTCCTGCAGATAAAGCAAAACTTGGGAATGAGCAAAGAGGTTAAGGGATGGACCAAGCATGCTTTTCGGACGACGTGCGCCTTTGGCAACGCCGGTAATGACGCCAATTTCTTCAGTAAGCAGGGTAACAATTTTAGAGGATTCGCGCCAGTTGTGCTGGCGGAGACAGATGGCTTCGGTTTTGACAATCCGGCGCATTTCAGTCTTCAGAGCGAATTTCACCCACGAGTTCTTCAATCAGGTCTTCAAGGGTAACTATCCCTATGACCTTGCGGTTCTGGTCCAGAACAACTGCGAGGTGTTCGCCCTGGCGTTGCATCTGGCGCAAGAGTTCTAAGCCACGATTGTTATTTAGAACCCGCATAACCGGACGAATAGGGTAATCGGTTTCTGAGAGCAGGTCTTTGGCGACGATGCAGCCGACGATATTGTTCGGGGTCTTTTCATAGACAGGAATGCGGCTGTAACCGTATTCCTGAAGCAGTTTCAAGGCATCTTTTCTTGTTGAGTTTTTGGGCAGGGATTGGACCATTTCAATTGGGATTGCCGCTTCAACGACCTTCATCCGGGAGAAGCGAAAGAGACGGGCAGCCATATTGGCTGTCTGGGGTTTTGCCTCACGCTCGGCAAGGACCTTGAGGTAGTGTTCACGGGTGAGCCGGAAGCGCCGGGTCTTGGGCAATATACTGGTAAGGATAAAAACAACCGGTAAGAACAAAAGCCGGCTGGCGTTTAAGATAAAGGCACTGCGCTGGAGCCAGCGGGTGGGCAGAGCCTGCGCAAGCGCTTTCGGGATGTAATCGCCTAATATGAGAGTGAGGATTACTACCAGAACTACTGCCACCGGCGTATAAACTGCGCCTAACTCACTGACAATGTAGCGTTCAAACAGCAGGGTGGCAAACACACTGGCAAGGTTCGTGCCAATGAGCGCGGTAATGAGTGAAGGGGTGAGTTTATCAAGCGCGGTCAGCGCACCCTTCGCCCCGGCAAGATGCTGTCGGGACCAGTGGGTCAGCCGCAGCCAGTTTGCACGGTAAAGGGCGGTTTCGGTTCCGGCATAAAAACCGGTGATAATGATTAAGAGAAAGCCGGCAAGGAGTTCCATTTATTTCGCCTCCCGGGTTCTGTTTATCACTTGAATCAAGACTTTTTCGGTTTTCCGCCGAGACACCTGTTGGACAGTTATTTTCAAGCCGGGGAAGTTGATTTGGTCGTTAGGGCGCGGCAACCTGCCTAACTGGTCGTGGATAAATGCGGAAAGGCGTTCGTGCGGCGTTTTTGGGAAGGTGTTGCCTAAAAGGCGGTTGAGGGTGACGATGTCAATTTCGCCGTTAACAAGGTATACACCTTCACCTAACTTTTGGTAAGGCAGTTCCTCGGCAAAGTCAAACTCATCTGAGATTTCGCCGAAGATGGCTTCAAGGATGTCTTCCAGGGTGACAAGACCGGCGGTCTGACCGAATTCATCAACAACGATGGCGATGTGTGAGTTCTTGCGTCGGAGTTCGTCAAGGAGCGAAGAAAGGCGTTTAACCTCGGGAATGAAATAGGGTTGACGGGCAAGGGTTGTGACCGGCAGTGTCGGGTCAGGTGCGATGAGCAGTTCCTTGGCATAGAGGACGCCGGTGATATGTTCGAGGTTGTCGGAGTAAATTGGGATTCGGGAAAAGCCAGACCGACGGCAGAGTCGGAGCGCATCATTGATAGAGGCATTTTCCTGAATCGCAACGATGTCATTGCGCGGGGTCATTACTTCGGAAACAGTGCGCCTGTCAAGTTCGATCAGGTTGCGCAGAATGTCTTCTTCGCCAGTTATGAGGATACCCTGTTCCATGCCTACTGCAATCATCGTGTTCAGTTCTTCATCGGTGAGTTGGGGCGATTCCTTGGGGATAAAGGCAAGGGGTGAGTGCAGTTTCTCCAGTAAGGAGGTGAAGGGATAAAATAGTCTGCTCACTGCGCTGATGAAGGGTGCGCTGATGCGCACAAATTTTTGGGGATTGCGGTTGGCGATGACTTTAGGCGCAACCTCGCCGAAGATTAAAATCACAATTGTCATAAAGATACCACCGAGCACAAGAATGCCTCCAGGGAGAATGCCCAGTTTTTGACTCAGGTGCAAGAGCAATAGGGTAAAGATGGCGGTGGCAATTGTGTTGACAGTTAAGTTGCTCAAGAGCATGGTGCCTAATAGGCGCTGGGGTTGGGCAAGGAGTTTTTTTACGCGCGGGATTTCGTTAGTCTGCCAGACAGGTAAAGAGAAAAAGGCGGCTTCAGAACCAGAAAAGGTTGCGGAGAGAATGAGGAGGATAAGCGTGAAAGTAATAATCCAGAGCATCGCTTGTCAGGGATTACGGCAGCCGGTTCATCTCCTGATGGGAGAAGCCGGCAAGGTGTAGAAGTCCATGGCGGACTAAAAAAAGCAGTTCCCCGTGGAGTTTTTTCCCCGCTGTTTTTGCCTGTTGCTGTGCCTGCTCGCGGCAAATATAGATTTCACCAAGAAGGTTTTGTCCGGGCGATTCCTGGGGCAAATCGAGCGAGAAGGTAAGGACATCGGTTGGGCGATTGCGGCTAAGGTAGCGTTGGTTGAGTTCGGTCATATAACGCTTGTTAGTAAAAATGATGTTGACAGTCCCGGACTGGAGTCTGGTGGCGATTGTCGGACTCAGGTCGTCGATAAGGCGGCGAACGGCGTAAATCAGCCGGCGGTCATTTGTGCCAAAGATTTTGGCGCGCAGCGGTCTGCCCGCATCAGGTTTCTTTTGCCTTTTTTTCTTCATAGGCATGGATAATCTTGGAGACCAGAGGTGGGCGGACAACATCTGATTTGTCAAAATAGATGATACTGATACCGTTAATACCGGCTAAAAGTTTTTCCGCCTCAACCAGACCCGAGACATGCTGACGGGAAAGGTCAATCTGGGTGATATCACCGGTGACAATCGCCTTGGAGTTCCAGCCGAGACGGGTAAGAAACATCTTCATCTGGGTTGAGGTGGTATTCTGGGCTTCATCCAGGATGATAAAGGCGTCAGACAGGGTTCGACCGCGCATAAATGCCAGCGGTGCAACCTCAATCACCTCCTGCTCAATCAGCCGCTGGGTCCGCTCCAGTGGCAGCATATCAAACAGCGCATCATAGAGCGGGCGCAGATAGGGGTCAATCTTTTCCTTGAAGGTTCCGGGCAGATAGCCCAGCGATTCACCAGCCTCCACTGCCGGACGGGTGAGGATGATCCGGCTGCATTTGCCGGCAATGAGCGCACCCACCGCCACCGCCACCGCCAGATAGGTCTTGCCGGTGCCCGCGGGTCCGATTGCAAACACGATGTCATTCTCGCCGATTGCCTCAAGGTAACGACGCTGATTCGCACTCTTCGGGATGATGGTTTTGCGCGGGGTATGGATCACGGTAACATCGGCTGGTGGGGCAGGTTCCGGCTTCTCTAAACTGGTCCTGCCGGCTTCGGCACTGCCGCCCCTTTCCTCCCTTAACCGGCGCACCTCTGCCTCAACCAGTTCCGGTGTTATCCGCTCACCCCGGCGGCAACGGGCGATGAGCCGGTCAAAAAGTTCCTGCAGTTCCGCCTTTTCTGAACGGGGTCCGGAAAGACGGATAAGACCATCCCGGAAAACGATATAGGTCCGGTAAAAACGGGCGATGGTGGTCAGGTTCATATCGGCAGGACCAAGGAGTTCTACCTGGTCCAAATCTTCGGCAGGAATGAGATAGCGCAATCACAACAATTTTAGCCCTTAGCCTGCTCAGGTCAAGTTTAATGGCACAAACACTTAGCAACGGGAAAAAGAGTCGGACTCAAAGTTAGAAATAAAACAGCGGGCGGATGGGCAGCACATCCACCCGCTCTGCCATTGCCAGGTCCTGATTAAGGACCGACTGGTGCGATGTTGAACACCTGGGTCCGAATTACCTCCAGCACCGGCTGCGCCAGACCTCTGCCAACCCATTTCTGGATTAAAACCTGTGCCTCCCGTGCCAGCGAGTCACCAGAGATTCCTGCCCGTTGCAGACGCCACATCT
>CAZNRV010000118.1:0-4499 GCA_964575495.1 uncultured bacterium | reverse complement strand
CTGCTGGGAACTTTTATCCCCTGAGCCTTGCCGGTTTAAATCCTGGCATTTACATCCTTGAGGTGAAGCAGGCTGATATCAGCCGGCAGGTGAAGGTGCAGGTGGTCAAATAGACGGGCAAAAAAAGAAGTGAAATTTTTTGCTTGACAAAGGGCTGAAGATTTGTATAATATCACTGGGTCTGCCTGTTTTACCCCAAATTAGCAGTCTGGGTTACACTGCCACGAGAAGGGCAGAGAATTGCTGCTCTTTTCCTGTTCTGGGTAGGCAGGCCGTAGTGGATATAAAACAAAAAAGGAGGCAAGATGAGTAACAGAAGGATGTTGGGCTGGCTACTGCTGATGCTGGCAGTTCCATTGTTTGCCGCATCACCGGCATCCAGTCCTCAGAAGGTCCACTCCTACTGGGCGCCAACCGCCTTCCATGCCGAGCCCTGCGTCGGGCCGGAGAATGAGGAGGCGACAATCTGGTGGTCAGGTGGACCAAGTCCTCAGTTCAGCGGCGCAGATGGCAACTGGGTTACATTCCCTGCTCCAAGCACGAACGCTGACCGGATGTGCTCAGCCAATGTCTTCGATATTGAGAACAACAAGATGTATATGATCGGTGGCGACCCAGCCGGTTATTACGGTGTGCCTTATAACCAGCGGTTTGACCCGGTAACAAACACCTGGGTGGATATGGCAAATATGCCCGGTTCCAGGACCTGGCTTGATGGCGAGGGCGCCTACTGCCGGCACCTGAAAAAAATCTACATTGCGGGCGGCTATGACGGTGCTGCCAACAACAATATGTGGGAGTATGACATTGCGAGCAACACCTGGGCGGTCAAGGCGACAATGATAGAGGCAAGTGTGGCACCGGCTGGCACCGTGATGTGGAATGACTCGCTGCTCTATTATCTTGGTGGTGCCGGACCGGGCTTGAGCGGTTCAAGTACGGTTCAGGTTTATAATGTGAACCAGAACACCTGGTCCCGCGCAACCTCGTTGCCTGAGGCGGGTGATATGGGTTCTGGCTGTCTGATTGGGGATACCATCTACATCACCAACGCCTACAACCGGGTGAGTGGCGCGCTCTGGACCAACGGTCGCAAGGGTGTCATTGACCCCTCCAACCCGCTCTCAATCACCTGGTCAACCCTGCCTGCAACCCTGCCGACACTCGGGTTCAATGGCGGAACAGTTGAACTGGGCGAATGTATTTACCGTCTGGGCGGATTCGGGACCCTCTATGTTGGTTCCCAGCACAAGCGGGGCTGGCGTTATCGGCCCAGCACCGGTGAGTTTGAGACCCTGCCCTGGCTGCCTTCACCGCCTTCAACCGGTGTTGCCCGCTGCAACTTCCTGTGCGGATGGGAGGTTTCAAATGAACTGGCAAAGGTTGCTGGTGATGATGAGGGCGACTGGAACACCCCGAACAACACCTACTACCGGAACCAGTTCACACCCCCGCATGATGTTGGTGTTACCAAGATTGTGGTTCCCTCCTCAGCGATGATTCAGCCGGGTGTAGGTATGATACCGAAGGTGAAGGTGAAGAATATGGGTCTCAACCGCGAGTACTCATTCCCGGTGACGTTCCGAATTGATTCAGCCGGGACCCTCATTTACGAGGATGGTGTGATTGTGGACTCAATTCTGCCCGACCAGGAACTGGAGTTGACCTTCACCAATGAGTGGGTGCCCAATCCACAACTTTGGCATGGCTACACCTACTATACCTATACCTTACTTTCGGGCGATATGATACCGAGAAATGACACGATGAGAGGGTGCGCAATCTATGCTGCGGAAACCATCTATTCCAACCGGACCGCAACTCCGCCGAGCCTTGACGGGTATATGGCGCCGAACGAGTGGACGACCGCTGGTTACTATATGAACTTCTCCAATGCCGCCGGACAGGGTGGCAAGTTCTGGGGACCTTATACCGCAATGGCATGGTTTATGCACGACGACAGCTTCCTCTATGCCGCCTATGCCCTGCCCCTGGCTGCCAGTCGGGATGTCAACGACCAGATTGGCTTCTACTGCGATGAAAACGATGACGGTCAGTGGGACCTCACCAATATGGAGGGCAACTTCTGGTATGTGATTAATGCCAGCCTCGGCGACGAGGTCTTTTATCGTCCGATAACACCGTCTGGTCCTGGTTCAAGTGGCGCCGCGCCTGGTTCCAAGTCAGGATCAGGCGTGTTCAACGGCTATCTGGTGTTTGAAACCAAGACCCCGTTTGGCTCTCTGCCCTATCAACTCAACCTCGATCCGGAAAATGATACCTGCGGAATCTTCATCTACGGACTGGATAACGGACGCTGGTTCGGCTGGTGGCCCCAGGATTTGCCTTATGACTCGGTGTACAAACCCTACCTCTACGGCACCCTGATTCTCCAGACCGCCCAGTATGGTGATGTGGGTGTCAAGCAGATCAATGCGCCAAGGAGGGTGCAGGTTGGAGTAAACTTTACACCCAAGGCAACCTGGAAGAACTATGGCACGACCCAGATGGCTTTTACCGCCTTCTACTTCATTGAGGACCCGGATGGAATCAGGTTCTACAGCAAGTCTGAAAATCGCGTTCTCGAGGGCGGTCAAGAGGCGCTGATTCTCTTCCCGGATACGATGGTGGAGATTGCCGGGACCTATACGGTGAGGTGTTCAACTGCGGCTGTGGGCGATATCAATCCTGCGAATAACTACCTTGACGGGTCGTTTGAGTGTACAGAGGGACCAATAGTTCCGCCGGGCTGGGCTGAGATGAAGTCGGTGCCGGGCATGGTCAAGGATGGTGCCTGGCTGGCGATGAATCAGGATAACGGACTGCTCTACGGCGCAAGGGGCTACAAGTCGGGCGACTTCTTCTGCTATGACCCCAACATTGACAGTCTTGGCAGATGGACGAGCCTTTTAGCCTGGCCTCTTGGCGTTGAAATGAAACCGCCGGCAAAGGGTGCGGCAGGCTGTTATGGTGGCGGCTATATCTGGGCAGCCAAGGGTAGCAATACCCCTGGGTTCTGGCGCTACTCAATCGCTGACAACACCTGGCAGCAGTTAGAGAACATCCCGATGGGCACATCAGGCAAGAATCCCAAGGGTGGCACTGACATGGTCTATGTGGTTCAGGAGGATGTTGGTTATGTGTACCTGCTGAAGGGTTACAAGCAGGACTTCTTCCGTTTCAACACCTCCACCCTTGCCTGGCAGCAACTGCCTGATGCACCGGCTGGGGCCAAGCCCAAGTGGGACAAGGGTTCCTGGCTCGTCTACGACGGCGACAACCTCATCTATGCACATAAGGCAAAGTATCACGAGCTGTGGACATTTAACCTCACCACCATGCAGTGGAGCACCGCGCCGCTTCAGGGTATGCCGTATCAGAGCCTTTTGACCGGCAAGACCAAGAAGTCCAAGGATGGCGGCTCAGCAGCCTATTACAACGGCTACATCTATGCGCTCAAGGGTGGTAATACCTGCGCATTCTACCGCTACTCAATCCCGCTGGCTGCCTGGTCTGAACTTGCTCCGATGCCGGAGTTCGGTTCAACCAGCAAGAAGAAGCGGGTGAAGCAGGGCGGTGACATTGCTGCGTATGGCGAGCAGATATTCTACGCATTCAAGGGTGGCAAGACCGCAGAGTTCTGGCGGTATGCTGATACGGTATCGGCTCTCTTGGCTTCTCAGCCTGAGCGTGCAGGCGTGATGGGTGAGCAGGTGGTTGCGGAGCGGTTCGGGTTCAGTGTGGCGCCGAATCCGGTTGTCAAGGGTTACGGGCTCTTGAATTACAGTGTGCCGCAGCCGAGTGCGGCGAGGGTTTCGGTCTATGATGTGACAGGCAGGAATGTTCTTGAGTTTGGCTTTGTTGCATCCGGGACCGGGACAAAGAGCCTTGACCTGCGGCAGCTGTCCGCTGGTGTTTACCTCGTGCGGTTTGAGGCAGCGGGCGCAAGCGCCAGTCAGAAGCTCATCGTTCGGTAGCGAACGCGAATGCTTAAGGGGGGCGTTAATTCGCCCCCCTTTTTGTCATTGCGAACTCCTCCTCCTTCTCTGTCATTGCGAGGAGCATAGCGACGAAGCAATCCACACGCGTTAGATTGCCACCTGCCTTTGGAAGAACGCAATGACCGGAAAAAGTTGTAGTTTTGGAATTAGGATTTGTTCAGGATTTCGTGCTTTGAGATTAGAAATTGCCGGTGTTTCTGACCGATTCCGGTCGCAAAAAGGATTAAGAAAATGGCGGGTAAATGGGTGATGGGAACTCAAAGGAAAGGGCAAGACAAAATCAGGGTTCTACTCCGGAACTGCCTCTCAGGTGATGACCGGGGTGGCTCAGGCTGTTATTCCCGTAATTACCCCACAGGCGATATGGAGGGTAAACACTGGGGTAAAACCGGTGGTGGTGCTCGGATTCACCCCGAAGGTAACAGCAGGGGTAACCCTGGGGATTAACCCGTTAGTGAGTCCGGGGGTAAACCCGATAATCACCCTGGGAGTAACCAG
>CAZNRV010000117.1:0-8668 GCA_964575495.1 uncultured bacterium | reverse complement strand
AAATTGGTGCCCGTCAAAACGCTTGCCCCTGATGGCAAAATAAATCTCACCCGGGGTTATTGTTCTGGAATCAATTGACACACCGCGGACACTCAGTTCAGGGCTACCTTGAACAATCCTTCCTTTTATTGCCTTCGCTATCTCTGCAACCAAGAGCCTTTCCATTTTTAGACTATCAACATCGCGTCACCAAAGGAGTAAAACCGGTAACGCTGTTCAATCGCATACTGGTAAGCCTTCATTATCAAATCCCTGCCGGCAAATGACGAGACAAGGAGTAAAAGCGTGGACTTGGGCAGATGGAAGTTGGTGATTAACGCACCGGTAACCTTCCAATCGTAACCTGGATAGATATACAAATTAGTCACCCCCCTACCCGCGCTTACCTCAAAACCGTATTCGCCCAATTCTGCCTGACTCTCCAAAACCCGCACCGTTGTTGTACCGCAGCAAACAATCCGCCTCTTTTCCTTTATTGCCCTGTTCACCGCGAGCGCCGCACCTTCAGATATTTCAAACTCCTCGGGATGCACCCTGTGCTCTTCAATCTTATCAGCCTTTATCGGTCTAAATGTCCCGAGTCCGGCATGTAATGTAATCTTCACTATCTCGACACCTTTTTGACCGAGTTTATTCAAAAGATCTGGTGTGAAATGCAGACCCGCAGTTGGTGCAGCAATCGCACCAGAAGCCTGAGCAAATACCGTCTGATACCTTTCCGGGTTTTCACATTTTTTTTTGATGTAAGGAGGTAAAGCCAGTTCACCACAAAAGTTCAAAAGCTCGGTTATATCCTCAGGCTCAAACCGCACGAGTATAAGACCCTCGGTTTTCCTCTCCTCAATTATTGCCTTATACCCATCAAATAAAACCTCAGTTCCCGGTTTTGCCTTTCTTGCCGGACGGGTTAAAGCCTCCCACAATCCTGATTTAACCCTGCGCAATAGAAGCAGCTCAATCCTGCCCGCGGTTTTCAATTTCCCATGGATGCGCGCGGGCACAACCTTGGTGTCGTTCAGAACCAAAAGGTCATGGGGCGAGAGCCAGTTGCCAATCTCATAAAATCTTTTGTCATAAATGGTGCCGGTCGAACGCTCAAGCACCAAAAGCCTTGATGCATCCCTCGGTTCAATTGGCTCTTGGGCAATCAGCTCCTTCGACAACTGATAATCAAACTCGCTGACTAACATTTTAGTTCTTTCCCGGTCAAAAGCCGCAGCGCCTCGCGGTAACGAGAGGTTGTGCCCACAATCACCTCATCTGGCAATCTTGGTGCTGGTGGCTGCCGGTTCCACCCTATGGCAATCAGATAATCACGCACAAACTGCTTGTCAAAACTGGGTGGCGAGATGCCAATCTGATATTCCTGTTCAGACCAGAACCTTGAAGAATCCGGTGTAAGAACCTCGTCAATCAAGACCAGTTTGCCATCAATCAACCCGAACTCAAACTTGGTATCAGCGATTATTATCCCCTTGGTGCGGGCATATTCACTTGCCTGTAGGTAAATCTCAAGCGAAATTGAACGCACCCTTTTTGTTAACTCCGCGCCGATAATCTTTTCCATCTCTTCTTCAGAAATATTCTCATCATGTCCGGTTTGCGCCTTGGTTGCCGGTGTAAAGATTGGTTCTGGCAGTTTCTGTGCCTGTTTCAATCCGGAAGGCAGTTTTATACCGCATACCGCTTCGCTCTTTTGATACTCGCTCCAGCCGCTGCCGGCAAGATAACCCCGAACAACACATTCAACCGGCAGAGGCTTTGCCTTTTTTACGAGCATCGCCCGGTCGCGCAAGATGTCCTGATATGGCTTCAGTTCAACTGGAAAATCCTTAACATCTGCGGTAATGAGGTGATTTTCAACCAGATTTTTGAACCGGTTGAACCAGAATACCGAAAGCAGATTCAGCACTCTGCCTTTATCCGGAATCCCGTCTGGAAGAACTATATCAAAGGCACTCAGCCGGTCAGTGGCAACAATCAAAAGATTATTCCCGACTTGATAAATATCCCTGACCTTGCCCGCACCAACCTTTTTCAGACCATTAAAATCGGTTTGTGTTACAACCATAAACCTCCTTTATTTATCTATGTCCTACCGGCATTACATATAGCGGTTCATACCAAATACCCAAGACCCGCTTAACCGCACTATCATTAAATGCACCAATCATCACCGTCCCCAATTCCAGAGCAACACACTCAAGCGAAACATTCTGCCCGATATGACCTGTCTCCATATGCACATACCTTATCCCTCTCTCGCCATACCTGCCGGTTGTCCTTTTATACTCACAGGTTAAAACTATGCTTGCCGGCGCGCTCTTGATGCAGGTCTGACCAAGAGCAGCACCTGCCAGTTCATCACGCAAATCACCCGCCTTCACCAGATGCAAGGCATGCTTCTCAACATCATAATGATAAACACCAGAATCAAGCCCAGTCACCTTACCGGCAACAAGAAAAACCTCCATCGGATAGGTCGCACCAGCAGAAGGTGCGGTTCTGCCATATGTCCTACCGGTTTTACCCTGTGCTGCCCAGAGCAACTGACCTATCTCATTCAGAGTTAATGGTTCACCTGAATAGGAACGAACTGACCTGCGCCTCAAAAGCGCCTGCTCAACCGTAACCCTGCCAACTGTATCAGGCTTGGGCAGAATAATAACTGAATCCCTTTGACTCATTTGCCCTCCCCAGACAACCAATAATAAGAACAAAAGCATTGCCCCTCCTTATTTAACCCCTTTGTTTCTTATGACCTCCTTTGCCTGCCTTTTTCTAAACCTCTCAAGTTTTCCTGCCAGTTCCGGATTCTCTAATGCCAGAATTGCCACTGCTAATAGCGCCGCATTAATAGCGCCTGACTTGCCAATCGCCATTGTTGCCACCGGCACACCGGCAGGCATCTGCACAGTTGACAAAAGCGCATCCAAGCCTCCCAGACCCGCATCAAGTGGAACACCTATAACCGGCAGAATGGTATAACTGGCGATAACGCCAGCAAGATGAGCCGCCTTGCCTGCACCGGCAATTATCACTTTTATCCCCCGCCTTGCCGCATTACGGGCAAACTGCCGGCATTTGTCCGGTGTCCGGTGCGCAGAAATCACCATCACCTCGCTCTTCACCCCAAACTCATCAAGCACCCGCTTCGTCTCATTCATCACATCAATGTCCTTATTACTACCCATCAAAATTGCTACCTGCACATTATCATTTTTTGCCATAAGTAATCATACTAACGCCACCAATCCTTGTAAAGTCTGGTTGTTTATTTATAATTGATGAAAAATGCAGCTCCTAATTACCTATGACAACAAAACCGAAGAGGTTATAGTTCCTGGCCGAAATCTCCTGGAAGTTCTCCAGCCCAACCGGTTTGAAACCCCTTTCTGTGATATTGCTAATGAGATTAGTAAGACAGCACAGGAGGCAAAAAATTTTATCGCCGGTTCCAACCGCATCCTTGTCCTTCTTAACGACTATACCCGACCAACACCCAACGAACCGATTCTCAAACTCCTTGAGCCAGCACTCAAACATCTGAACACCAGATACCTCATCTGCCTTGGAACCCATCTAAAAGCAAATGAACCGAAACTGAAAAAAATCCTTGGCAAAGAAATCTATGAACGCATAAAAGACCGCCTAATCCAGCACAATTGCAAGGAAAAATCCTCTCTCTACTTTTTAGGAAAAACCAGATTCGGCACCGATGTCGAGTTGAACCGTGAACTCCTCTGGGCAGAAAGAATCATCACGATTAACTCCATCGAACCCCATTACTTCGCCGGCTATACCGGCGGCAGAAAATGCTTTATCCCTGGCATTGCCGGAATTAAAACCATCACCCAGAACCACAACCTTTTGCTCCAACCCGGTTCTGCCCCGTTTTCCCTAAAAGACAACCCGGTTCACCTTGATATGACCGAGGCGGCAAAGATGATTCCCAAACCGGTCTTTTCAATCCAACTTGTTCAGGATTCAAAGCACCGTTTGCTTTCAGTCCACTATGGCGATTTATTCACATCATTTCAAAAAGCCTGTGCCGATGCCTATAAGGTCTTTGCGGTACAGGTAAAACAGAAAGCGGATATCATCTTAAGCGTCCTTCAGGCGCCATATACAATCAACTTCTACCAGTCCCAGCGTGCGGTGGAGTTTGCCATCCCTGCCTTAAAACCTGGTGGTATTCAGATTACCGTTTCTGCCTGCTATGACGGCGTTGGCAACGACGAGTTCGTCAAAGTCCTGCACTCCTGTTCAAAACCCGAGGAACTTTTAAAGATGGAACCGCCGGATGCACTCGGCTGGCACAAGGCTGCCCGCCTTGCCCGAATAATGCAGGAGGCGCATCTCTACACGGTTATGCCTGGTGTGAAAGACGAACTAATCAAAAATGTGTTTATGCACCCATTTTCTTCAATCCAGTCTGCGCTTGACTATAGCCTTGAAAAACTGGGCAAAACCGCCACCCTATACATCATCCCTGACGCCGGCTCACTTGTGCCGGTAATTTCACAAGAAAAATGAAATTAAATCAGAAATGCGTTTTGGTTTTTAGTTCGTGGTTCTTGGTTCGTAACTAAAAATATAAACTAATAACCATAAACTATTATTACTGGCAAGCCAAATAATCTATTACACAGTGATTTCGGTCAGTTTATCCTTTGCAACCTTCACAGGAAAGACAAACTTCTCGCCATCAGTTCCGTTTGCATAATATTTGTCCTTTTCCCAGACAAATACCGAATACTCGCCGACCGACAGGGTTTCAATTTATCTATTGTTATTGCTTTCTGTTGAGCGTACTGAATTGGATTTAACCGCCCAAAGGAAACAAGGGTCATCAGGTTCCTGCACGACACTGTCTTAAGGGGTTTTCTCATCGTTTAATCAGCTTTTGTTAGGAGAATTCAAAGGTACAATTATCTACATATTTGATTTTTGAGGCGATATGAAAATGATGCCTGTCCCCTTACTACCACAGGTCTAAACCCCTTTTCGGGAAGGGTTTTGGTGTTATTTATCAGAAGTTTGGTAAAGTGAAGGGGTAAATTAAAATTTAGGTTCGCTTTCTACCCTGAGGCAAATGTGAAAAAGGACCCAAGTTCATACAGAAAATCGGGTGTAAGAGGAAAGGGGAAAAGAAAAATTCAATTGCCTTTACTCCCTGTCTAAAAACAGCTCAAGGAATGCGGTTGAATATAATTTTGCCAGCCGCTTTAAAGCGCTTGACTTGTTTGCCTGCACGCATAAAATTCAGTTGTGGAAATCACGATTGATAAAATCGGCACGCAGGCAAATAAAGAGGTAACCCTGACCGGCTGGGTTTACAACAAGCGCTCATCAGGCAAGATTCACTTTCTGCTTTTGCGCGATGGCACCAGCATCATCCAGTGCGTGTTCCTGAACGGACAGGTTTCTGCCGAGGTTTTTGAACTTGCCGACATCATTCCGCAGGAATCCTGTGTTCAGGTCAAAGGCGTTGTCCGTGAGGACAAACGTGCCCCTAACGGCTATGAACTCACCGCCACCGACCTAAAGCCCATCGCCATCTCCGAACCCTATCCCATCTCACCAAAGGAGCACGGCATAGAATTTCTGATGCAACACCGCCACTTATGGCTGCGCTCCAGGCGCCAGCATGCGATTCTGCGCATTCGCCATGAAATCATCCAAAGTTTGCGCGACTACCTTGACGAGCAAGGCTTTCTCTGCTGCGACACGCCTATCCTCACCCCTGCATCGGTTGAAGGCACCACCACCCTTTTCCCGGTTGACTACTATGGCGAACAGGTCTATCTCACCCAGTCCGGTCAGCTTTACAATGAAGCGCTCTGTGCTGCGGTGCGCAAGACCTACTGCTTCGGTCCCACATTCAGGGCAGAGAAGTCCAAGACCAGGCGCCATCTCACCGAGTTCTGGATGCTTGAGCCCGAGATTGCCTTCTACGACTTAAACGCCACAATGGATTTGATGGAAGATATGATTTGTGCGCTCATCACCCGAATTCTTGAGAAAAGACAGGAGGAGCTTAAGACCCTTGAACGGGACGTCAAAAAACTTGAGGCGGTGAAAAAACCATTTCCGAGAATCACCTATTCTGAGGCGCTTTCAATTCTGCAAAAAGCCGGGGCAAAGGTTGAGTTCGGTGACGACTTTGGCGGTGATGAGGAGACATTAATCAGCCAGGCTTTTGATAGACCGGTGATGATTCACCGCTTCCCGGCAAAAATCAAGGCGTTTTATATGAAACGGGCACCGGAAAATTCTCTCCTTGCCTTAGGTGTGGATATGATTGCGCCTGAGGGGTATGGTGAGATTATTGGCGGGGGTCAGCGCGAGGATAATTTACAGGAACTGAAAAAAAGGATTGAGGAGTTCAGACTTCCGACTCAAGCATATCAATGGTATCTGGATTTGCGTCGATTCGGCTCATTTCCTCATTCCGGTTTTGGTCTCGGTCTTGAGCGCACCGTTGCCTATATATGCGGCTTAAGGCATGTCCGGGAAACAATCCCTTTTCCCAGGCTTTTGGAAAAGGTCTATCCGTAAAAGGAGGTCAAAATGCCCGAAACAAAGGTTGGCATCATCACCCATTATTTCGGGAAGATAAGTGTGGCGGTTGTCAAAGCGACTGATGGTCCTATCGCGGTTGGCGACTATCTTCACATCAAAGGTCACACCACCGACCATACCCAGGTTGTGGAATCACTGCAGATTGAACACCAGCCGGTTCAGCGCATAGAAATCGGACAAGAGGCAGGGATGAAGGTATCCTGCCGGGTGCATGAGCATGATGAGGTTTTCAAGGTTACCGATTAAGCGGCTGACCCTTCTTTCTATTTTTGCCTCGGCACTGCCACTTGCCGGCGCCTGGGTCACAACCGGAATGGACACGCTTACCCACACCCGTGCGCGCAAGACTGTCTCAATGCAATCACTTGCGGTTGACAACACCGGCACGCTCCATGCTGCTTGGGTAGAAAGACTTGGTTCAGCACCCAACTATTTGCTCTATTCTTGCAAATTCCCGGATTCAAACTGGTCAACTCCTGAAACCATTGCCGAAACGGTTGCGGTTCACATTGCACTGACAGTAGAAAAAAATACCGGTGTTGCCCATATCGCATTTATCCAGAATTTTGCCGATAGCGCCGAACTGTCTTACGCAAAAAAACTTTGCCCTGGTGCCTGGCAGGTATCGCAAATAACCAAGGATACCATTCAGGACTGGACCCCGACAATCGCTCTTGAATCAGACTCCTTTGTCCATATCGCCTGGGTTACAAGAGAACCCGGAATCGCCTTTCGCATTGGCTATGCGACAAATCGCACCGCCACTTGGGAAACCCAGATTTTGCGGGAAAGTCAATTAGGTGATTTTGGCACCGGTGCAATGCCCTATCTTGCACTCTCACCTGCCGGCATTGCCCACATCACCTATCGCGGAGGCAACTATCCAGATTATCACATTCACCATGCGGAAAACTTTTGCGCTGGTGACACCAACTGGTCCTACGAGGTTCTCTCCACCGCCAACCAGTACGACTACACTTCAGCGCTTGCCGCTTATTTAGGTGAGGAGCTGTTTTTGGTAACAAGCGGTAATGACGGCTGGGGAATGCCCTTCCGAACTCATTATCTCCATCGCCCACCAAACTCAACCACCTGGGACCCTTATCAGAGGATTACCGCTGATGCCAGCGCCGAAATGCAGGGGTTCTGTATGGATTCAAGAAATGTCCACATCACCTGGCAACTGATCAATGGCAACATCATTGCGGAACAGCTTTATCACTTATCCAACTATACCGGGCGATGGTTTAATTCACCAATTCGCGCTGACTCCCATGCAATCGGTGGCGCAATCACCATTGACACCAGCCATTGCGGTCATGTGTTGGCAATTATTGAAACCCCTCTTGACACCGAACTTTACTGCATCCACAGCGCGCCCTTTACCGGCATTGCGGAACAAAAAAACAGTTATTTTACTCACTGGCTACGCCCGAGCATCATTGCGAACGGAACAATTATCCAGATTCCGGTTGCAACCGGCTCTAATGTTGGAATTTATACCATCAATGGTATCAAACTGCGCACTGTAAAGCCTGAATGCGACTATCTTATTTTTGACTGCCGGGATGAAACCGGCTCGGTGTTACCGAATGGTGTCTATCTCTTACGCTCAAAAAACCTTGAGGAACGAATTGTGATTGTCAGATAAAGAGGAGGCATATGCCAAGAAGTAAAACCAAGGTTACGCGTCTACGGCACCGCTGGGAACTTAAAAGGCGGCGCCGCTTTGAGGCAAAGAAAAAAACCGCACAACTTGAACAGAAAGCGTAAACTATTTCTTTTTCCCTTCAATTGTTATAACAGCACCGAACTCTTATTGCAGTCGGCACTTGCCCTTGGTGTCAAGCCTGAGGAAATCCTCTATCTGACCCCGAGCCCACGCAAACTGCGCTCTACCCAAGTGCTCTTTGTCCGACTCTGGGGTAAAGAGGCATTTGTCCCCCCGATTTTTCGTACCTTAGGGCAACTCGCCCGTGAAATCTGTGATTATGCATCCGATAAGAGGCTTTTCCCAGATGAACTCAAACCGCTGTTAATCAGAAATCTCTTTGCAAAAAATGGCAGCAAGATAACCATCGGT
>CAZNRV010000116.1:0-5005 GCA_964575495.1 uncultured bacterium | reverse complement strand
TGTCAAGACAAGGGCGCGGCGCGCAGGCGATTACTATATCCTCAACGGCACCAAGCAGTTCATTACCAATGGCAGTGTTGCGAAGATTTACACGGTCATCGCTTCAACCGACCCGGAGCGGGGTGCTCGCGGTCTTTCCGGATTCATCGTTGAAGACGGCACACCCGGGTTTACCTATGGCAAGATTGAAGACAAGATGGGCATCCGCTGTTCCAAAACCGCGGAACTGGTATTTCAGGACTGCCGGGTTCCGAAGGAAAACCTGCTGGGCGGCAAAGAAGGTCTGGGCTTCATCCATACGATGAGGACATTTGACCGCACCAGACCGGGCGTGGGCGCACAGGCGCTTGGTATCGCGCAGGGTGCGCTTGATGAGGCGCTGGAATATGCCAAGACCAGGATTCAGTTCGGGCAGCCGATTACAAGTTTTCAGGCGGTCCAGTTGATGCTGGCAGATATGGCGATTCAGATTGAAGCCTCAAGGGCTCTTGTTTACGAAGCGGCGCGGGCAGCAGATGCCGGTGTTAAAAACATCTCCGGTCTCGCCGCGATGGCAAAGGTGATGGCTTCAGATACCGCGATGCGCGTGACAACCGATGCGGTTCAGATTCTCGGTGGTTATGGGTATATGAAGGATTATCCGGTGGAAAAGATGATGCGCGATGCGAAGATTACCCAGATTTACGAAGGCACAAACCAGATTCAAAGGCTGGTCATTGCCTCCGAACTGATCAAGGGCACCCTCTGGTGAAACTTATGAATTTGAAATTGTTCAGGCATGCCTTCACCAGCTAAGATGAACAGGCAGGCTGATGTTGTAGTTATTGGTGCTGGTCCTGCCGGTTATGTGGCGGCGATCAGGCTTGCACAACTTGGGAAAAAGGTGGTGGTGGTTGAACAGGCTCAGGTCGGTGGGGTCTGCCTTAACTGGGGCTGTATTCCGGTAAAGGCGTTACTCCATTCTGCCAGCATAGTCCGCAATGCCGCTGAAGCAAAGGTCATGGGCATCGGCTTCAACTCTCCGGAAATTGACTTTGTCAGCCTGGGTTCCTGGAAAGGAAGGATTGTTGAGCGGCTGGCAAGGGGGATTGAATTTCTCTTTAAAAACAACCGGGTGGAACTTGTCCGCGGCAGGGCAACGGTTTCATCTTGCGGTCTGGTGAAGGTTGCGGGTGCTGAGGAAACTGAGATTGAAGCCCGTATCATCATTATTGCCACCGGCTCCAGACCCGTTTCCCTGCCCGGCACTGATTTCGACCACCAGCGGATAATTGATTCCAGTGATGCCCTGAACCTCATTGAGCTGCCCGAGACCCTCGTGATTGTAGGCGCGGGCGCAATCGGTTTGGAATTTGCCACGATTTTCCAGCGTCTGGGCGTAAAGGTTACGGTTCTTGAACTCTGCGACCAGATTTTGCCTGGTAGTGACCAAGAGATTGCTCTCTTACTTCAGCGCCAGCTACAACGGGAAGGGGTTGAATTCAGGTTAAAAGCAAAAGGGGTGAGATGCCAGGCGCAGGACACTGGGGTCAGTATCATTTGGGATGATGACGGCAAACAGGCTGTCAAACAGGCGGACAAAGTTCTGATAGCGATAGGCAGAAAGCCCGAAACTCAGGGTCTTGGCATTGAAAGTCTCAGCATCAAACTTGACCCTTGCGGATTCATAATTACTGATAGCAATTTCCAGACCGCCTCTCCAAAGATTTATGCCATTGGTGATGTCCGGGGTGGTCCCCTCCTCGCGCACAAGGCGATGCGTGAAGGTTTACTCCTCGCAGAGCGCCTTGCCGCGCCCGGCTCAAGGCAAAACCTGCCGAGCGCAATCCCGCTGGTTGTTTACACCGACCCGGAAGTGGCAAGCGTGGGCTTGAGCGCGACTGCGGCAGAACAAGAGGGGTTCAGGGTGAAGGTAGCCCGGGTCCCGGCGAACGCTATTGGCAGGTCTTTGACACTAAGCAGGGCAGAAGGTTTGTGCAAGGTCATTGCCGAAGAAAAGACCGGCAGGGTTTTAGGTGTTTCAATCCTTGCGCCTCAAGCTGATGCACTCATTGCTGAAGCGGCGGTAGCGGTTGAACTTGGACTCACTGCCGCACAGTTGGGCAGAGTGGTTCATCCCCATCCGACCATGAGTGAACTCCTCTTTGAAGCCGCGCATGCGCTCTTGGGCAGCGCGATTCACATCCTCAATCGCTAAAACCACCAGTGGCGGTTCTGATTGAACTGGACAGGGTAGATTACTCAGAGGCGCTCAACATGCAAAGGGAACTCCTTGAGCGTCGTTCAGCCGGCATGATTGATGACACTTTGACCCTCCTTGAACATTTCCCGGTCATCACCATTGGCAGACGCGCGGACAAAAAGAACCTTTTAATTACTGAAGATGAACTTGCCCGGCGCGGGATTAAGCTTTATTGTGTTGAACGCGGGGGCGATATCACCTATCATGGACCCGGTCAACTTGTCGGTTACCCTATCTTTCAACTCCACGAAGGGCTAATTGGGGTCCGCGCCTTTGTGGAAAAGATGCAACAGGCGCTAATTGTCGCATTGGCAGAATTCGGGATTAAGGCAGGAGTGCGGGAAAAACTGATTGGCGTCTGGGTTAAAGATAAGAAGATTGCCTCAATCGGGATTGCAGTTAAAAAGGGCGTGACAATGCATGGGTTTGCGCTCAATGTGGGAAGAGACCTGAGCGGATTTCAGCTCATCAACCCCTGCGGTCTCAATTTCGCGCAGATGACCGCGCTCGCATTGCTATTGAAGGGCAGTCCAACACCAGCCATGGCCGAAGTGCGCAGGGCAGTGGTCAATGGATTTGAAAAGGTGTTCGGTATCAGATTCAATAAAATTTCCCGCGCAGTTTGACCTCGCCGACGAAGCCGGCGATTTCAGCGCGCATCCTTTCCGCATCCTCAAGGCTGTATGGCTTCTTCTGCCGATAAGCTGTGCTGCGGGCATTCTCCGGCACGAACTGCTGAAGCACGAGCCTCCTTGCCCCTTTGAGCGCTCTGCCGATTTCAGGTATATCCTTATAGGTAATCAGACCGGGCACAAGGGTGGAGCGAAACTCATATTCTATTCTTGATTCTAACAGGAGTCTGATTGAGCGCCGGATTGGTGCCAGACTCGGCAGGTGTCGTCCGACCGCAATGGAATAACGGCTGTTTAACGGCGCCTTGATATCCATTGCTACTGCGTCAACCAGTTTGAGCGCAATCGCCCTTTTCAAGGGATAGGGGAAAGAGCCATTGGTGTCCATTTTAACCTTGAGTCCCAGTTGTTTGATATTGGCGCAGAGTTGGAAGATTTCCGGGTGCATCATCGGTTCGCCGCCGGTAACCACCACACCATCAAGCCAGCCCAGTTTACTCTCGAGCAGGGATTTGATTTCATCCCAACTGATAGCGGGTAGAGCCGGGTCATCCTCTGCCACCTGAGTGTTCTGGCAGAAGGGACAGCGAAAGTTACATCCGCCCGTGAAGATAACCGAGGTAATTTTGCCGTCCCAGTCAATCAATGAGGTGGGAATGAAGCCGACGATGCGCATCGCGCTATGATATAGGGTTTTAACCGCCGGTCAACGATTGGTGGGTATTATTCTCGGGCGCAGAAGTCATGGGCGTTCATCGCGGCAAGCGCACCGTCACCAACCGCAGTGGCAATCTGACGGACAGTTTTTTTTCTGACATCGCCCGCAGCAAATACACCGGGCAGGCTGGTAGAGAGATTTTCATCGGTGATGATAAAACCCGATTCATCCTGTTGAATGACACCCGAACACCAGCCGGTATTGGGAACAAGGCCAGCATAGATGAATAAACCGGCAACCGGCAGGACGGTCAGTTTCCCGGTTTTCAGGTCCTTCAGTTCCAGACTTTCCAGATGCTGGGAGCCGTTGATGCTGGCAACAATGTGCGAGAGGTGGAGGGTGATTTTCGGGTTGGCACGGATGCGCGCTTGAACAATCTGGGTTGCCCGGAACTGGTCACGACGGTGAATCAGGTGAACCCGGGCGGAAAAACGGGTCAGGAATTCTGCCTCCTCCAGGGCAGAATCGCCGCCACCGATAACCGCCACCTCCTTGTCCCGATAAAGCGGTCCGTCACAGATGGCGCAATAGGAAATTCCCCTGCCGGTTAACTCCGCTTCATTCTTCAGCCCCAGGGCCCGGGGCTGAGTGCCGGTGCAGATGATTACCGCCTGCGGTTGATAGGTGCCAACAGTAGTCTGAACCTCAATCCCTTCCGGTTTTTTGAGCAGGCCGGTTGCTGCGCCATTCTGAAACTGGCAGCCGAAGCGTCGTGCCTGTGCCTCCATCTGCTGCACAAGGTCAAAGGCATTGACCGGCTGGGCAAAACCGGGATAGTTTTCAACTGTGGCGGTTTTGGTCATCTGACCACCGGTTATCTCCTTTTCCAGTATCAGGGTTGAATGTCCGGCACGGCTGGCATAGATGCCAGCGGTCATTCCTGCCGGACCCGCACCGATAATCAGAATTTCAGGGTCAGGCATCAGTCAATAAACGAGCAAGGAGGGCACGCTGGATATGGAGCCGATTTTCCGCCTGGTCCAACACCACCGATTGCGGTCCATCCAGGACCTCATCGGTAATCTCCTCACCGCGATGAGCGGGCAGGCAGTGCAAAACCTTAGCGGTCGGCTTTGCCCGGGCAAGCAGGTTCCGGTTAATCTGATACGGGCGGAATATTCTAGCCCGGGGTTCGGCTTCGTTTTCCTGACCCATTGATGCCCAGACATCGGTATAGACAAAGTCCGCGCTCGTAACCGCCTCGCACGGGTCATAGGTCAGTCTGATTTTTGCGCCGCTAACCTCGGCGAACCTGCGGCTCTTTTCAGTGATTTCGGTTGCCGGCTCAAACCCCTTGGGCGTGGCGACATTCAGATTAAACCCAACAATCCCGGCGGCAAGAAGCAAAGAGTGACACACATTGTTGCCATCACCGGTCCAGGCGACTGTTACCCCATCAAGCCGGCCGTAATG
>CAZNRV010000115.1:0-10203 GCA_964575495.1 uncultured bacterium | reverse complement strand
GTGTTAGATGATTTTCCATCCCGTTACGACCCGAAGCCGGTAGAAGATAAGTGGTACCGGTTCTGGGAGGAAAATGGTTACTGCACCGCCAATCCTCATTCACCCAAGCCGAAGTTCTCCATCGTGATTCCGCCGCCTAATGTTACCGGTTCGTTGCATATGGGACATGCGCTTGACAATACCCTGCCGGATATCTTAATCCGCAGGAAGAAGATGCAGGGTTGTGAGACGCTCTGGCTACCAGGAACCGACCATGCCGGTATTGGCACACAGGTGAAGGTGGAGCAGATGCTGGCGAGGGAGGGCAAGACGAGATTTGACCTGGGACGGGAGGAGTTTCTGAAACGGGCTTGGGAGTGGAAGGAGAGATATGGTAATGAGATTGTCAATCAGTTGCGCCGGCTGGGCTGTCTTTTGGACTGGAGCCGGTTTCGGTTTACCCTTGATGAGGTGTGTGCGCGGGCGGTGCGTGAGGCTTTTGTGCGTTATTATGAAAGGGGGTTGATTTACCGCGGTTTGCGGATTGTCAACTGGTGTCCGCGCTGCCTGACCGCGCTTTCGGATTTGGAGGTAAAGGACAAGGAGGAGGAGTCGCATCTCTGGTATATCCGCTATCCAATTGTTGATGATAAAGGGCGATTTGTGGTTGTGGCGACGACAAGACCGGAGACGATGTTGGGTGATAGCGCGGTGGCGGTGAGTCCAGAGGATGAGCGGTATCAGCAGCTTGTGGGTAGGATGCTCTTTTTGCCCTTAACCGATAGGAAAATCCCGGTTATTGCCGATGAGGCGGTGGAAATGGGTTTCGGTACCGGCGCAGTGAAGGTGACACCGGCGCACGACCCAGTTGACTTTGAGATTGGCGAGCGGCACAAACTTGAACGGGTCAAGGTTATTGGTGACGATGGCAGAATGACAAATCTGGCACCGGCAAAGTATCAGGGGATGACAAGGGATGAATGTCGTAAGGCGGTAATTGCGGATTTGAGGGCGCAGGGTCTTTTGGAGAAGATTGAGGATTACCGGCATGCGGTTGGCACCTGCGACCGTTGTGGAACCGTGATTGAACCTCTGGCAAGCGAGCAGTGGTTTGTGCGGATGAGGTCTTTGGCAGAGCCGGCAATCAGGGTGGTTGAAGATGGTAAGGTAAAATTCTATCCCGAGCGCTGGACAAAGGTTTATCTGGACTGGATGCGGCAGGTGAGGGACTGGTGCATTTCAAGGCAGTTGTGGTGGGGACATAGGATTCCGGTCTGGTATTGCGAATGCGGAGAGGTAATAGTTGCCCGTGAGGACCCGCAAAGATGCCCGAAATGCATCGGGAAAAATCTGCGCCAGGATGAGGATGTACTTGACACCTGGTTCTCATCTGCACTCTGGCCGTTTGCGACGATGGGCTGGCCTGAGGAAACAGTTGATTACCGGACATTTTTCCCGACCGATTTTCTCACGACCGACCCGGACATCATTTTCCGTTGGGAGGCAAGGATGATATTCTCGAGTCTGGAGTTTACCGGCAGGATTCCCTTTGCCGATGTCTATATCCATTCAACCGTGCTTGACCGCAACGGCGCGCGGATGAGCCGTTCAAAAGGGGTCGGGGTTGACCCGTTGGAGATAATTGAAAAATATGGCACCGATGCCTGCCGGTTCACAATTGCCTATCTTGAGAGCCAGTCACAGAGTTACCGGCTCTGGAATGAACGGTTTGAACTGGGCAGAAACTTTGCAAATAAAGTCTGGAATGCGTGCCGGCTGGTGGCAGCTTTCGTCAAGGGCGCACACTTTGATTTTCTTCAAACTGATACCTTGAGCCCGATTGACAACTGGATTATCGGTTGTTTTAACCAGACACTGGAAAGGGTGAACAGAGGAATTGACAGTTATAACTTTTCATCGGCGGCGCAGGCGCTTTATGAGTTTTTCTGGCATGACCTGTGTGACTGGTATCTGGAGTTTGCCAAGCCAAGGATGAAAGGTAATGAACCGGTAGTCAGGGCGGTTTTATTTCAGCTGGTTAAAAATACCCTGCAGCTGTTACATCCGATAATGCCATTCATTACTGAGGAACTCTGGCACCGGTTGCAGTTCGGCGAAGGTTCAATCCTCGATTCTGCCTGGCCGGTTGCGCTGCCGCGGGCTGAAACCGGCGTAAAGAATGTCGAGCGGATGCGGGGTTTGATTGTCGGGATAAGGCAGGTGCGGGCAGAGATGCATGTGCCGGCAAAGAGTGCGGTCGAGTGCGTTGTCAATACCGGTGACGAAAATTTTGTCCGTTTTTTAAGCGAGCATGGTCAGCTGATTGGAGAACTGGCAAAGGTTTCAAGACTCAGGTTTGAATCAAAGCGCCCGGCGGCATCATCGGCAATAGTTTTTTCAGATTGTGAGGCTTATATTCCGCTTGAAGGGGTTGTGGATGTGAAACGGGAGTTGATGCGTCTGAACAGGGAGGCAGATGAGCTGAAAGGTTTGATTGCCGAGATTGACCGTCGGCTTGCCAATCCTGATTTTTTAGAGCGGGCAAGGAACGAGGTGATTGAAAGGGAGCAGGGACGTAGGCAGGAGTTTGCCAGCCGGCTTGAGCGTCTGTGCCGGCAGCTGGAGGCTTATCAGGAATGAAAAGAATATTAGCGAGTTTCGGGTGGATAACTTTTCTAATACTGGCGGCATTCAGTTTGATTTTCTATAATGTCAGTTATCTGCCGCTGCAGGCAAAGGTGGTGCGGTTGGAGCAGGAGATTAAGATGTGGACTCAAAGGGTTGAGGAACTGACCGACAGTCTAAAAGTCCTGACAAGCGGGAGTGATACCCTTTTCCGCGCCAGTTACCGGTTTGATGAGCTTTTTACCAGTCCAGAGGAGTTGAAGATTTCTACGCAGGGTGAGACAGTGCTAAGAGGAATTGTTTCTCATTTGCGCAGTGGCAGGGTTGAGGTAATTGGTCATACTGATAGCAAGAGTCCACCAGCACCTTGGCGTTCAAACTGGGATTATTCGGCAGCAGCAGCGGCAGCTGTTGCCCGACGCCTGATTTCTTTCGGCATATCGGCAGAAAGAGTGCTGGTTGTGGGTTTGGCAGATACAAGACCGCTGGTCGCACAGACGGGTGCTGATGCCCAGATTATTAACCGTCGGGTGGAAATTGCTGTACGCGTCAGGTAAATGAATGCCCTTCTCATCGCCGCTTTAATTTTTAGTCAGGGACAGGCCGACACGATGGTGAGTTCGGTGCCAACCAAATCACCAGGCATGGCGGTGCTGCTTTCCTTTGTTATACCCGGGGGCGGTCAAGTCTATACCCGCAATTACTGGAAGGCGGCGTTAATCGCACCGGCGGAAATCGGATTTGGTTATCTTGCCTATCAGGAGCATATCAAGGTGAGAGAGGCGCTTAGGGTTCAGGACAGCAGCGGGTATTATCAACACAGGGAGAGAAGGACAACATTTATCTGGTGGAGTGCGGCTGTGGTTGTTTTTTCTATGGCAGATGCCTATGTTTCCGCGCAGATGTTCGGGTTTGACCAGCAGTTGCGGCTCGATTTGGCACCTAATCGCTTGGGAATACAGCTGGCTTTGAGATAATGCCGAAATTTTTTGCAGCCGCTGGTAGGTTTACGATGGACTGGTTTTTGTCCTCAGGGCTTTTGCCTTGGGCAAACTTAAAAAATGGTGGAGAACCGACAGGTGGCTGGGGTGTGGTTTACTGCCATGGTAATCGGCTTGAGGCGGTAAGGTCACACCGGTCAAGGAGTGACGATACGATTTTCGGGCAGCTGGCTGATGTTCGAACCGATATGGCTTTGCTCTATCTGCATGATCAAAATCAGATTTTGTCACCGCGGTTTGTGCAGCCTTTTTTCAGGCGAGAGGCTGGTGGTGCCTGGGCATTTTGCCATATTGGTCAGATACCTAATTCCAATGCGTTGCTTTCAGAATTACGTTATCCTGATAGTCCAGACCCAGGGGAAGTTTTATTTATGCGAATATTAGACCGGTTCAACCCAGATAATCCTGATGAGTCATTAACCTCGGTTTTTGCACCACAGAATGAGTGGGAGATTTCGCTGTGTCTGATGTCAGCAGACACAATGGTAATATTCTGCAGGTTTGGCGATAATAGGAGTAGTCAGGCAAGGCTTTGGTTTGGTAAGGGGGAACTTGCCCGGGTCATTTCTTCACCGCCAATAGTTGACCTGCCTGGTATTAGCTGGGAGTCTCTGCCCAATAATCAGGTGGTAGTAATCAACCGGCAGCGACAGGCAGTGATTTAATTATTAAAATTAATCGCCGATTTTAGAAATTTAAGAATAAAAGAGTATCTGGGCATTGAGCCCCTTGAGCCTGTAACCCGAACCGTGCGTGAAGCGTTTATCAGTGCCGCCGGGCTTTGGCGCCGAACTCGACCAGTTCTCTGAAACCTTTCGGGTCAAATGCCGAGGCGATGGCGGTTTCGTAAGTTACCTTGTTGGCACGATACAGTTCGGCAAGATAGGCATCATAGGATATGCTGCCTTCAGCACTGCCGGTTTGAATCGCTGAGTTCAAGTGTTCAATCTTGCGCTCGCGGATAAGGTTGCGCACTGCCGGGGTTGCCATCATTATTTCGAAGCTGCTTATTCTGCCCTTGCCTTCTGCCTTTAAGAGGAGTCGCTGTGAAAAGACCGCAAGTAGTGAGATTGAGAACTGGATTCGGATCTGGTCGCGGATTTCAGGTGGGAAGATGTCGATGAAGCGAGTAACCGTTTCTGGCGCGTTGGTGGTGTGCAGGGTGCCAATGACAAGGTGACCGGACTCGGCTGCCCAGATAGTTGCTTCGGCAGTTGCCAAATCACGGATTTCGGCAACGAGAATGACGTTGGGGTTGGAGCGCAACCCCTTCATAATCGCTTCACGGAAACTGGAGACATCAACACCAACCTCGCGCTGGGTAACCAGTCCTTTCTTGTGGTCGTGAACGAACTCAATTGGGTCTTCAATTGTTAAAACATGGCGCGGGCTTTCGAGGATGTAGTCAACAAATGTCGCCTGGGTAGTGGTTTTTCCCATTCCGGTTGGTCCGGTAACAAGGATTAAGCCATGCGGGCGGTCAAGAAGAGCCTTGATGCGAGGAATAAGATAGGTGGGAACAAACAGTTCTTCAAAACTGAGGATGCGTCGCGGAATTAATCGCAAAGCCAGTCCGAAGCAGCCTTTCTGCTTGTAGACCGCAACCCGGAATCGAGCCATATTTTTGAAGTTGAGTGCGAAGTCACCACCGCCGCCATTGTCAATCTGGGCGCGGAGATGGCGTAGGTCCTTTGTGGCGATGTTCTTGAAACTTTCGGTTTTGTCAGGTGTGAGCACCGGGCATTTTTCAATCGGATGGAGAAGACCGTCAATACGCAAGGTTGGCGGACGCCCCACGGTTAAATGAAGGTCAGAGGCATTTCGCCGAATACACTCTGCCAGAAGCGAGTCGAAATATTCTTCGTCTGACATTCTTTTATATTATACCCCCCTGACTGCTGATGTCAAGCAGTTGATTTACTCCGGAGCGGCAGGAATTTTTTAGGCTAATTGGGGCTTAATTGCGGGGCACAGTATGGGTTTTGGAAGCGTCACCGGTTAAAATATGAATCAGGATTAAGCTGATTAAGAGCATTATCGCCAATAAGGAAATCAAGAGTCCGAGTCGGTAGGATTTTGAAAGGTGGAAGAATTCTATCGTATGGTCGCCGGGTTCAAGCGCAACCGCTCTGAGGGTATGGAAAGCCTGGAGGAGTTTTGCGGGTTTGCCATCCACAGTTACCTGCCAGTCAGGATGGTAGTTTTCGCTTAAGATGAGAATTCCAGGTGTGTTGAGACCTGCCTTAAGTTTGATGCGGTTAGCATCGTAATTGATGATGGTGCATTGAGTGGCAATGATAGGATTTGAGTCCATTTGGGGATTATAGCCCGGTTCCTGATAGAGGAGTGCGGAGGTCTTGGGGTCAAAATCGGGTTGCATGAGCTGCGAAATGATTTCTTCTTTATTATTGACAACCTGATAATAAGGGGTGATGAAGGCACGGGGCAAAAGGTTTTTGTTCTCAAAGATGGAGTAGCGGGTTCCGGCGAAGACCTGCTGGAACTGGGGCTGGCTGAAATAGGACTTTAACTGGCTGATGATTTTTTGGCTTTCTTGGTCAAAGCGGGAGACATCATCGGGCAGGTTGTAGGTGATAATGTATTTAATGTTCAGAATGTTCATAAAGTTGGGGTTGAGGAGGTTGTTTGCCTGAAAGAGGACGCTTTTGCCAGCACCGATGAAGTCCTGATAACTCTGGAGCGGGTTGGGAATCTGTCCGGCAACAGAATAGATGTTGTGAAGCCAGAGTTCGCCTTCGTCAGAGCGTTCGTAGTGTAGCGGCAAAACCCGATAGAATGAGCTGTCCTGCTTGAGAAAGCGCACCACCTCATCCGGTGCAAAGTGTTCGCCGGGATGGGGCATTGCCCGGATGTAGCCATGCTGGTTGTCCCAGAGTTTCAAGGATATGCCGATATCAATGGTCATCAGCAGGACGCAGGCGCTGGTAAACAGGGGTTTTGCAATGCGGGAGCGGCTGAGAAGAAATACAAGACCGGTGCCGATTGCCCAGATACAGAGGGCAAAGAGTAAACCGGTTGTAAGGGCAGGGTAGTTGGCTTGAAACTGCGCAAGGCGTGGACCGGGGTTGAAGATTGCGGCAGCAGTGTCACGGGCACCGAGGAAGAAGAGGAATATAATCAATAGTAATGCGCCGGCATAGATGGAGAAGAGGTAGCTTTTGGGCACCTGTTGTTTTTTCCCCGCTTCCTTTGAGGAATGGGGGGGTGCCCCCCCGGGTTGCAAGGTGAGGAGGTGGTTAAACCCAATGCCTGAGAGGACGGAGATGGAGAAGCTGGCGAGAAAGAATATCATTCCTGGACCACGAAACATCTTTATCCCCGGCAAAAGGTGGTAAAGGAGGCGATAAAACGGGGTGTTGCCGCCCCATGCCATTAACAGGGTGATAATAAAGGCGAAAAGGAAGAACTTTACATCAGGCTTTTTCCAGGAGCGGATGAGGGCGATGAGGGCAAAGAGCAGGGGCAGGATGCCTAAATATTCGCTGTGAAGTTTGAACGGGTTTTTGCTCCAGTAGTTTTCTAAGCCGCCAGAGAAACGGGGGGTTAAGAGGTCAAATATTTCGGCGATGGGCATTGACCAGGAGGTGGCATATTGGTAACCTCTTTCTGCCCCGCGCGCGCTATAAGGCAGGTTGGTATAGACAGGGAGATACTGAATTGCGGCAATGCAGCCAGCGAAAACCAGACCGAGGGCAAAATAGCCGATGAGTTTTAGTGCCGGTTTTGCCTTTTTCTCCTGACGGATGAAGCGGATGAGTTGAAATATAAACCAGGCTGCAAGAATCAGTCCGGTGTAATAGACCTTCTGGATATGGCCGGAGAGGAGTTGGAGTGCAAGTATGGCACCGGTGAGGAGAAACCAGATGAGCTGGCGCCTATTCATACCTTTGGTAAGGAAGAAAATGGCAAGGGGCATAAGAGCTGAGCCAATCAATCTGCCATCATGTCCGGCATAGGCAAGGGTCAAGAGGCTGCCCGAAAACATATAGGCAACACCAGCAAGGAAGGCGGCAATGGTTTCCAGTTTCAGTTCTTTGAGAAAGAGATAGGTGCCGAGACCGGCAAGAAAGGTGTGGAGAAAGAATGTCCATGCCCAGACGATATGGACTGGGAGAAAGAGGCGCAAGAGGATTGTTGGATAGAAAAGGTCTCCAAAAAAGGCAGCGACGGTTGGTTGACCGGAAAGTATCTGGGGTTGCCAGAAGGCGATGTTTAAGTGATTGCGGATGTATTCCGCCATAAACTGGCGCTGGGCGTAGCCGCCCGCGCCGATAAAGTCGGTGCCGAACATCATTGTTGAGCCGAAGAGGAATCGGGCATAAAAGATGAGCGGTAAGAGGAAAAGCGTGATGATGGCGTAGAGATTTAGTTTTTCTTCAGGGATTGACCAGGCAGGTTTTGTTCCTGGCGTCGGTTTAGTCGCTGATTTAATCACTTGTTGGGTACGGTGTTTTTTTGCCATATTTCACCTCCTGGAATCTGAAATTTCATCAGGGTTTTTCGTAACTTTGCGCAAAATGGGCAGGCAGATTAGTGCCATTGCCACTTCCGAAGTGCTCATCCAGATTCTGGTGATCAACGCTGATATGATAGCAATAGTCTGGGGCATTACCAGTTTGAGAATAAAGGTGTAAATACCCTCACGCACACCCAGACCCGCAGGGGCAATGAGCATGATAAAGCCCAGTATCCAGGAGATTGAGTAACCGCCTAATAGAATTGGCAGATGGGAAAGGGAGAGGGGGTAGAAGGAGTTGATTAAGACAAAGCAGCCAATACCCTGGACAAACCAGTCAAGGACATAGACACCAAGGATGAGCAAAAGTCGGGGATAGGATAGCTGCAATGAGAAGATGGGCTGTTTGAACCATTTCAGCAGTGGTTTTAATATGCGGTTGAGGATTGGGGGATAGGTGATGATAAGGGTGAGTGGTGCCAAAAGAAATGAGTAATAGATGCCTTTGGGGACAACCGTTCGAGGCAAGAGGAGAATCGCGATGCCAAATAAAAAGATGGCAGCAAGGAGAAGAAAACCGGTTTCAATTACGACGCTGGTCAGGGTTTTGGCTTCGGGAATGCCATCCCTTTTGGCAAATGACATCCTGCCCAATGTGAACCAGACTTTGCCCGGTGCATACTTGCCTAACTGGGTAACGGTGATAATGGCGGTGCCACGCATAATCGGCAATCTTTCGCCCAGACCGCCAAGTATCAGTTTCCAGGCGTAACCGCCCAGCGGGAAATGAAAGGCAAGGAGTATGAGATAGGAGAGAATCAAAAGGAGTGGATTGAAGTGCAGTTCGGCAAATGGAATCTGTTGCCAGTCCCGGAGAAGGCGGTTAATGAGGAAATAGAAGGAGATAATGACGATAGCAATGCCAATGGTGTAACTCAGCCAGTTCAGTTTTTTCTGGGCAGTGCCGGTTGATTGGTTCATTGGGCTGTGCCCACAGGCAAGATTTGTTGATAGAGATTAATGAGGCGGTCAATAATTGTCTGCCAGGAGTAGTTTTGCTGCATGTGTTCATAACCTGCCTGAGCAAGACGATTGGCAAGTTCGCTGTCAGTAAGCAGCCGGGCAATTGCCTTTGCAAGTGCATCGCTATCCCCCGGGGAAACCGCGAGTCCGGTCTGCTCGTGAATGACCAGGTCAGTTACTCCCCCGACCGCAGAAGCCACAACCGGTTTTTTATAGGTCATCGCTTCGATAATCACCACCCCGAGGCCTTCGGTATCGCCTTTAAAATCAATAATTGCTGGCAGGACAAAGATGTCACAGTTTTTATAATGGGTCTGCAGCTGTCCGACTGAGACCTGACCGTGAAAGATGACGGTATCCTCAAGGTTAAGTTGCTGGGTGAGTTGTTTGAGTGCAGGCAGTTGTGGTCCGGTGCCAACGATGTTTATCTTGATTTTGTGCTGTTGGGAAAGGGCGGCGGCGGCTTCAATCAGGTAGCGAATGCCTTTGCGTTCAACTAACCTGCCGACAAAGAGGATTTGTTTGTGTTCACTGGGTTTTTGGGTCTGGGTAAAGTGGGGTTCGGGCAGGGCGGCGCCAAAGGGGATGATGTCAACCGGGCGGTTAAAAATTTCCTGAATCGCCCTGACTGTGTGGGTGGAATTGGCGGTAACGCGATGTGCATTGGATATTGCCCAGCGCAGAAACGGGCGCAGGATTTTGAACTTGTGTCTTACCGCCATCAGTTCTGCTCCGTGAAAGCTGATAACTGTCGGCGCATTGCAGGTGCGGGCGGCAACATATCCGAATAAGAAGTGAGGCAGGGGCCAGTGGATATGAATAATGTCATATTTTTCGTGGCGGCAGAGGCGCCAGACCGCAAGGGTGCCACAAATAAGATAGCAGACGGCGAGGATTTTATTGATGAATCCCTTTTGCACGCGGTCAATTGCGGTCTCGTCATGGGTCAGTTTTTCCCAGCGGGCAAAAAAGTAGCGGAACCGTTTAACCGGGGTGCCGAAGATTACCTGGTTCCCCAAGCCGGCATAGGCAGAGGTGAAGACCGTGATGGCAATACCCTTTGCCTGAAGTCGGCGGATGGTTTCAACGAGCCAGGGG
>CAZNRV010000114.1:0-23258 GCA_964575495.1 uncultured bacterium | reverse complement strand
GTTCTCTTTTTGCTGTCAAGGGGATTGGTGGTGAATAGTTCCGGCTATTATAAAATGTTAAAGTTGATTTACAGTCTACCAAAGCAGTTTGAGCTCGGGTTGGAATTTGGGAGTGAATGCCCATTGTTAGAGAAGGGCGATTTTTTTAATGTTGTAATTGCCGGGATGGGCGGGTCGGCAATTGGAGGCGATATAGTTCGCACCCTCTTGTTGGAGAAGAGTCAGTTCCCGGTTATTGTCTGGCGGGATTACCGATTGCCGCCGGCGGTTTCCTCTCGTAGCCTTTTTTTTGCGGTCAGTTACTCAGGCAATACCGAAGAGACATTAGCCGCTTACAACGAGGCGCAGAGACGCAAAAGTTATTGTATTGCCATCACCACTGGTGGCAAATTAGCGCAAAGGGCGAAAGGTGATGGGACCCCGTTGATCGAACTGCCGGCGGGGATGCCCCCGCGCGCCGCAATAGGATTTCTGACCATCCCGATTCTAATGATACTTAAGAGATTCGGTTTATATCCTGATTGTCAAAACGAGGTCAAGGAGACCAGCTCTCTATTAGACCAGCAGTTGCCGAGCTGGCGCAAAAAGGCGCTAAGATTAAGTCGGCTTCTTTTGGGGAAGCTGCCGGTTATCTATTCCACTAGCAGGCTGCTTGATGTTGCTGCTTATCGCTGGCAATGCCAGTTGAACGAGAATGCCAAGGTTATGTGCCACATCGGGCAGTTACCGGAACAGAGCCACAATGAAATTATGGGGTTAGGCTCCCCGGGTTTTCTTACTCAAAAGGGTGTATTGATAGGACTCTTTGACCGCACCACGCATCCACGAACCGCTTTTCGTTTACGGTCAACCCTGAAATTGTGCAAGAGTGCCTTTTCAGACGCGGTTTTAATTAAAAGCCAAGGCAGGTCAGAGTTGACGCGGCTGTTTTCGGTAATGGTGATGGGTGATTTGGTAAGCGTGGCACTGGCAAAGAGAAGGGAAGTGGACCCGATCGCGATACCGAGGATTAATAACTTGAAATTAATACTTGCGCACTATAAAGGGAAAAGATGAGTCTTTGTGTGGTGATTCCGGCTGCAGGTCAAGGCAAGCGGTTAAGACCCCATACGCTTGTTAGACCAAAGGTGATGCTGGAAGTAGCAGGCAAGCCAATTATCGGGCATATCCTCGACCGGGTTAGAGAACTCAATCCGGATAGGGTGTGTGTGGTTGTTCCCCCCAACGACACAACGATTAGAAGTTATCTCACTGCAAATTACAGAGTGCCACTTGAGTTTATTGTTCAAGACCAACCAAGGGGATTAGGCAATGCGGTGCTCTGTGCACAGGAAAAGGTTGCCGGGATGCCCGTTTTGATTCATTTGGGCGACACCATAGTTGACTGTGACTTTAAGGCGATGCTTAACACCAAGAGTATAATTGCCGTCAAAGAGGTTTCTGACCCGCGGCGTTTCGGGGTTGTTTTACTTAAAAACGGGGTAATAAACACGGTGATTGAAAAACCCCAGGTCCCGGTCAGCAACTTGGCAATTGTCGGGATTTACTACTTTCAGGATTCCTGCGCGCTTTATCAGGCTTTGAACAGACTTGTGGCGGAGAACCGGCTTGTTAATAATGAGTATCAGTTTACCGATGCCCTGCAGATACTAACTGATGAGGGAATGGCAATCAGGACGATGGCGATTGATGTCTGGCTTGACTGCGGAACATCCGATGCAATGTTGGAGAGTAACCGTATTCTCCTCTCAAGGCACAATCGGCTGCGGGAGTTCAAAGATGCGATTTTGGTGCCACCGGTTTACATCGCTGACGATGCGGTTATCCAGCGGTCGGTTGTCGGACCGTTTGTCTCGGTCTCACGAGGCGCGCACATTTCCTTTTCGGTAATAAAAGATTCCCTAATCTATCAGGGTGCGTGTGTTAAGGATTCGGAACTGGAGCACTCCATTATCGGAGAGAATGCTATGGTCAAAGCTCGGTTTGGAACGGTAAATGTTGGACCGGGGATAGAATGTTAAACTTTGAAATTAACAAGACTTGTGACCGGGCGCGGCTGGGCAAATTGAGCCTCAAACACGGCACAGTTGATACCCCGGCATTTATGCCGGTAGGCACGCAGGCGACTGTCAAGACGATGAGCCCAAACGAGCTTTTAGAGACCGGCACGCAGATGATAGTTTGCAACGCCTATCATCTCTACCTGCGTCCGGGTCATAAGCGGATTTGTGAGTTGGGCGGGGTTCAAAGATTTATGGGTTGGGACAGACCGGTTCTCACCGATTCTGGTGGTTATCAAATTTATTCCCTTGCCTCGCTTTCCCGGATTACTAACGATGCTGTTGAGTTTCAGTCCCATATTGATGGCAGCCGGCATATCCTTACCCCGGAACTAATTATGGAAATCCAGCAGGCTTTAGGTTCAGATATTGCGATGTGTCTTGATGACTGTCCGCCGTTTCCTGTCAGCCGTGAGCAGGCGGTACTTTCGGTGAAGCGGACAGGATTATGGGCAGGGCGGTGTCGCCGCGCAGCCAAAGGGGCAACTAACCTGTTTGGTATCATTCAAGGTGCAACCTATACAGATATGCGGAGGCAGAGTTGCGAAGAAATTCTCTCTCTTGACTTTGCAGGTTATGCGATTGGCGGGCTCTGCCTGGGTGAACCTTCAGCCTTGACTTATGAACTCACCGCCGAGGTTTGCACGCTCTTGCCCTTTGAGAAGCCGCGTTATCTTATGGGTGCGGGCTATCCTGAAGATATCGTCAAAGCGGTAATGTGTGGCGTTGACCTCTTTGACTGCGTCCTGCCGACCCGCAATGGCAGAACCGGCACCGCCTTTATCAGTGCGGGCAGAGTTCTGATTCGAAATGGGGATTATGCCCTTGACCAATCACCACTTGATCCAAACTGCACTTGTTACACCTGCCGGAATTTCTCCCGGGCATACCTGCGCCATCTTTTCCTTGCTGGGGAGGCATTGGGACCAAGGCTTCTGACCTATCACAATATTTTTTTCTTTCAAGGTCTGATGCTCTCAATCCGGGAGGCGATTGCTGCAGGCAGCCTTGCGGAATGGGGCGCAGATTTTCTCTCCCGTTATCATGGGAATTCAAAAGAAAAGGAGTCAGTAGTGACAAATGTTAGACAGGAATAAAACAAGGAGGAGCAAATGCGTTTAATCACAGCAATAACTCTCTTATGCCTGATGCTCGGACTGGGCATCTTTTCCTGCGGTCCGGGCAACACCATCAAGGTGGGCGTGGTTGCGCCCCTGACCGGCGATGTCAAGACATTCGGCGAATCAGCGGTCAACGGCATCATGCTGGCGATTGAAGAGGCAAACCGCGCCGGCGGTGTGAATGGGAAGCAGATAAAACTTTTCATCTCCGACGACAAGAACGACCCGACTGAGGCGGCAAACGCCGGTGGCAAACTGATTGAACTGGATGGGGTGGTGGCAATCATCGGTTCGGTTTCAACCAAGTGTTCGCTTCCACTTGCGGACAAGTGTCAGGTTGCAAAAATTCCGATGATAACCCCGACATCAACTAACCCGAAGGTAACGGTCTTCGATGACGGCAGACACAAGGAGTATATCTTCCGTGCCTGCTTTACCGACTCGTTCCAGGGTGTAGTTGCGGCACGGTTTGCGATTGACAGCCTCAGGGCGAAGGCCGCCGCAATTATGTTTGATGTGGGCAACGACTACTCGCGTGGCTTGGCAGATTACTTCAAGCGCTTCTTTGAACGGGCAGGTGGCAAGATTGTGGCTTATGAGTCCTATCAGAAGGATGATGTGGACTTCTCTGCGCTTTTGACCAAGGTTAAACAACAGAAGCCGGATTTGCTGTTTCTACCCGATTACTACAACAAGGTTGGGCTGATTGTGAAGCAGGCTTATCAACTCGGGTTGGCGACACGGTTTTTGGGTGGCGATGGCTGGGACTCACCGGCAATGTTAGAAATTGCTGGCAAGGAGGTGGCGGGCAGTTATTTTGTAAATCATTACTCGGCAGATGACCCCAGACCTGAGGTGCAGAACTGGGTAAATAAGTATCAGGCAAGGTATGGGCAGAAGCCGGATGCGCTGGCCACGCTTGGTTATGATGCCGCCCTGCTTCTGATTGCTGCGCTCAAGAATGCGCCCAATGCCAAGCCGGATGAGATTCGCGATGCGTTGGCGAGAATAAAGGACTATCCCTGTGTTTCTGGCACAATTTCGTTTGATGAGTCCGGCAACCCGATAAAACTGGCGACGATAATCCAGTATACTGAGACCGGACAGCAGTTTGTGACCTCTTTTGCACCGTAGCATTAGCGCAGATTAACACCAGATTTCGAGCCCGGTTGTAAGGGCAAAATTGAACATTGCTATGGAGATAGTATGGGGGATGCAGAAGTTTTGTAAAGAACCGGCGCAGGCAAGGTGAGGGGACTATGTTGCTTGAGAGTCGTTCAGTGGCGGCGCAGGCGCGGGGTTTTGCCTCCGCGTGAAGCGGGGGTTGAGAGTTGGCGGGCGATTGTGCGTGCCTGTTCAAAATCTTTTAAGAGGCGGTTGACATCGGTTACGGTTGTGCCTGAGCCGGAAGCGATGCGCCGGCGCCTGGAGCCGTTGATGATGTCCGGATTACGCCGTTCCTCAGGGGTCATGGACTGGATTATTGCCTCAACTTGCACAAACTCATTTTCGTCAAATTCAATGTCCTTGGCACCGGGGACAAGCGTGAGTAGCCGAGATAGTGAGCCCATCTTTTTTACTGTGCGCAACTGGTTGAGGAAATCCTCAAGGTCAAATTTACCCTTGAGCAGTTTTTCGGCAAGTTGTTTCTGCTCTGCTGCCCGGGTAGCATCTTGAACCTTTTCGGCAAGGGTCTTGATGTCACCCATTCCTAGGATTCTTGAGGCGATGCGGTCAGGATGAAACTCCTCGAAATCCTCCATTTTTTCGCCGGTTGAGATAAAGTATATCGGCAATCCGGTAACCTGCCGGACCGAAAGCACCGCACCACCACGGGTATCGCTGTCCAATTTGGTGAAACAAGCGCCGGTCAATTTGAGGCACTGGTTGAATTCAAGCGCCTGATTGACCGCATCCTGCCCAACCATGCCGTCAAGGACAAGGATGGTAATATCGGGTTTTATCCCTTTTTCTATTGCCCGAAGTTCCTGCATCATCTCTTCGTCAATGTGCAGCCTGCCTGCGGTATCAAGGATTAAGAGATTATTGCCTTTGCTACGGGCAGATTCTTTGGCAGCAACACAAGTGGCAACAACATCATCACCAACCGGATAGAAATCTACGCCGGCACGGGTGGCAATCGCCTGTAACTGACTACCAGCAGCAGGTCTCTTCGGATCTAAGGCAACAAGCAGGGGTTTGCGGTTGCGGAAGCGAACGGCAAGTTTGCCTGCAAGGGTGGTTTTCCCGGTTCCCTGAAGACCAACAAGGCTGATTATTGCTGGTGAGGAGACAAGTTTTAGATTCGGGCTCGTGCCGCCAAGGAGTTTGACCAGTTCCTGATAAACGGTGTAGTTGATAAGTTCACCTGGTTTGAGGCTGGCGAGAATGTTTTCCTGTTTCAGCCGTGCCTCAAGGCTTCTGACAAACTGACCGACAACCTTATAATTGACATCGGCTTCAAGGAGAATTTGCCGAATCTCACCGAGCGCTTTGGAGATTTCCTGGGGTCCGAGCCTGCCGCGCCCAAAAAGTTTGCGCTGGAGTTCGGTCAGGCCCTGGGTCAGGGTTTCAAACATTTCAACCCCTGCACTGCTTGAACGTAATTACTGCTTTTGAAGATGGCACTACCCGCCACAAGAATATCAGCACCGGCTCGGATTACTTTATGGGCGTTCCCAGGGGTGATACCGCCATCCACCGAAATGGTGTAATTCAATCCCTTTTCCCTTCTGATTTCTTGGAGACGGGCGATGCGCTCAAGCGAATTCGGGATAAACTCCTGACCACCGAAACCGGGATACACGCTCATCACCAGCACATCCTGAATTTTCTTAAGATAGGGTTTCAGGCTTTCAACCGGCGTGTTTGGGTTCAAACAGATTCCTGGTTTGCGACCGGCACCGGCAATGGTATCAATGCATAACTCTGGTGATTCAGCGGCTTCAATGTGGAAGATGAGATAGTTCGCATAAGGCAGGAACTTTTCAAGCAGGCATTCGGGCTCTATTACCATCAGATGCGCGTAAATTGGGAGCGAGACCTCTTCTCTCACAACCTTGGCAATAGGCACACCGAAGCTGAGGTTCGGAACGAACTGTCCATCCATTATATCAAGATGTATAGCATCCACACCAGCGTTGACAACCGCCTGCAGTTCACGGGCAAGATGAAGGAAGTCGCAGTCAAGGATTGATGCGGAGACCTTCACCTTCATCTGGACTGGCTGGTATCAGGGCTGGCGACGATGAGGCTGACAGTATCACCAGGGGCAACTGTCATTCCTTCTTCAGGATATTGAAAAAGGACCGTTCCAATTGGCTCGCCGCTCTTTGCGGACTTGAATTGACCGGGTCGGAGTCCGTGCGCGCTGATTATTCCTCGCGCAGTTTCAATGTTGAGACCCACAAGGTTGGGCATCGAAAATGTCCCTGCCTTGGTGGAAACAGATACCACTACCTCGGCTCCCTGGGGAACTAAAGAACCCGGGGGTGGTACGGTGCTGACAACCCTGCCTTGTGGCACCATCGGACTGCGAATTGAATCTATGCGGGTAATAGATAAGCCCAATCGCTCCAAGGTAGTAACGGCATTTGTTAGCGGTAGCCCTTCGATGTTGGGGATGCGCACTTTGTTAGTGCCAGTGCTGATATCCAAATCAACCTTTCGCCCCGGTTTAACCTTTCTTCCTGCACGGGGATTATGGGCGACAACCCGGTTGGCAGGGATTTCCGCATCGGGGACTGAGCGCAGCTCTCCAGGACGTAAACCGGCACGCTCAAGTGTGAGAAGCGCCTCTTCCTTGTTCATACCAACAAGGTCAGGAACAGAAATCTCGCGCCCCTTCATAACCAGAACCGGCATCAACAGATTAATAGAGAGGAAGATGCCGAAGGTAATGACAATTATCATTAAGAAGAGCAAAATAACCTTTAATGGTTTTCTGGTTTTCTTCATTGGTCGTTTCCTAATTTTTCGCCCAGTTGCGGGTGATAGCCATTACGGAAGTCGATGCCGGAAAGCACCTTGCTGCCAGCCGGTTTTATTTTCAAAAGTTCAATAAGACCCTGAATAGTTGCGACCACCATTCCCGGTTTCTCGGTGATTATCGTTCCGGGCTGAAGATTAATATGTTGATTCAGCAGCCGGGAGCGCAAAACAGTCAGCTGCCGACCACGGAAGAAGGTGACTGCCCCGGGTTCGGGTGAAAGGGCGCGAATGTGGTTGTGGATTTCCTGCGCCGGTTTGTCCCAGGAAATCACTCGGTCCGACTTGGTCAGTTTCGGTGCCTTAGTGGCGATGGCATGGTCCTGGGGTTGGCTGATAATTGAACCGGTTTCAAGCTGGTTGAGCGTTTTCAGCACTATTTGCGCACCAATTTGTGCCAGTCTTGTGCTCAACTCACCTGCGGTCTCTTCGGGGTCAATCGGGATTCGCACCTGATTTAAGATATTGCCGCTGTCAATACCAGTGTCAAGTGCAAAGACGGTTACTCCGGTTTCAGTGGAGCCGTCCATAATTTGTCTGGGAATGGGTGCGGCACCCCGATAGCGCGGTAACAAGGAGGGGTGAAGGTTGATGAACCCTTGGTGCGGGAGTTTTAAAAGGTGCTCTTTCAGGATATATCCGTAATCAACGACGACACCACATTCCAATGAATGTTCTTTTAGTTTTTGGAGGAACTCCAAGCTATTGGGATTTTCAGGGGTAAGGATTTCAAGCCCGAGTTCCCGCGCAGCATTGGCAACCGGCGTAGGTGTAATTTTTCGCCCTCTGCCTTGAGGTCGAGGTGGGGCAGTTACTATTAGGGCGATTGTATGGTTTGATTCCTTAAGCGCAAATAATGTCGGCAGGGCGAAATCACCACTGCCGAAAAAAGCTATCCGCATGCCTTCTGTTCTTCTTCAATTAGTTCCTTGAGCCGTGACTCAAGCAGTTTTCGGCGCAACTCGCTGAGATGGTCAATAAAGAGTATGCCCTGAAGGTGTTCGTATTCATGGATGATGGCGCGTGCCAAAATTCCGGTTGCCTGCAAAGTTAGCTCTTTGCCGGAGGCATCAATGCCTTTAACGATGACCATTTCGGGTCTCTTCACCACTTCAAAGATATCAGGAAAGGAGAGGCACCCCTCTTCGTTTTCTATTTCACCTTCGGTGGCGATGATCTGCGGGTTGATGATGCAGGTGGGTGGGCGGTCACAATCGGCAGCCTGCGGATTGAGGCTAAATACTGTTAGAGGAACACCAATCTGGTTGGCAGCAAGACCGACGCCATCTTTTCTCATCATCGTTGCCTGCAAGTCGGTTAGGAGTTGCGCGATTTCCGGCGTGACGCTGTGTATCTGCCGGGCAATGGTGCGCAGGACTGGATTCCCATAAAGAACAATCCGGCGGCAGTTGCCAAATTCACGGGGAATGTCTCCAGCAGACATAGAACGGGGTTTTCTCCTATGAAGAGCCGAGTTTATAAGCGACCGCGCCCCTTTCTATTTCGATTTCGGTATTCTCAGCTATCTTAACCATAAAGGTGTTATCCTTGACGTTGGTAATGACCCCTAGGATACCGGAAGCGAACACAATTCGGTCACCACGCTTGAGACTGGAGAGCATCTCCTGGTGCTTTTTCTGTCGGCGCTGCTGGGGTAGGATGATGAGAAAGTAGAGAACCACAATTATCAAAAGCAGGGGAAGGATGCTGCCTATTAATCCGAGTCCGCCGCTGGTTTGAGCAGCTGGCTGGTTCTGAGCAAATGCAACTTCAAACATTTTGCCTCCTTTTTTGATTACTGTATTTAAATTCGACGAGGGATTCCTCGACTCCGCTTCCCTCCGCTCGCAATGACACTAGGCCCTGTGCCGGGCAATAAAGCCGGTGCTGATAAATATAATCGGCGACCTTGCTCGGGACAAGATAACGGATTGACATTCCCCGGGCAATTCTTGCTCGGATAGCTGCGGCGGCGATTGCCACCGGGATAACTTGGAGGAAGATAACCTGGTGGCGATTATGGGCGGGAAGCAGGGGAGGTTGATTGAAACCGGGACGGCTGACAACAACCAGACGCGCCAGTTCAGTAATTTCCTCTGACCGATACCAGGTTTTCATTGTCCAGTACTGGTCATAACCGATTATCAGATAAAGCCGATAATTGGGAGAAAGTTTCGCAAGGTTCTGTAAGGTATGGATGGTATAGGAAGGAGCGGGCTGGTTTTCCTCGATACGAGAGAGGGTAAACAGCGGGTTGGATTTGATTGCCAGCTGGACCATTGTCTGCCGGTGGTGATAGGGGGCAAGGGGTGCAGTGCGATGTGGTGGTTGAAACGTAGGGATAAAGAGCACGCGCTCCAATTTCAATTTCCTTTTAACATCATCGGCAACCAAGAGATGTCCTAAGTGAATCGGGTCAAAAGAACCCCCAAATACACCTACGCGCATTTTCAATTTAGGCGTTGCAGCTGACGCCGGGCAGCCTGAACAAGCTTGGGTGAGGAATCCGTGGCGATAATCTCCTTTAGGAGCGGGCGAGCCTTTTCAGCCTGACCGGTATTGATGTAGCACACCGCCAGGCGATACCGTTCGGCTGCAGACCAGTTAATGTCAGGGTAGTTGTCCTTAATGAATTCGTAGTAAATCAGCGCTGATTTATGCTCGCCGGTTTTGAAATAGAGCCTGGCGGCTTCGAATTCCTTATGAGCCAGGCGCTGGCCGATTTCCCGCAAAGCTTCTTCAGCCTGCGCACGAAATCGGGACTCAGGGTATTCTTCAAGGAACTCGGCGAACAGTTCCCTTGCTTGAATGGTGAAGGTCTGGTCCCGATTAGGGTCGGGCGCAGAACGGAGGGAGGCAAGTGCCAGCTTGAATTTCGCCTCCTCATCGTATCTGCCATTGGGGAAGTTTTTCAGATAGAAATCGAATTCGCTCTGCGCCTGACTGTAATTCTTGCTCTCGAAATAGCAGTCAGCGAGGTGAAACTGTGCATCTGCAGCCTCGTTGCTCCCGGGAAAGTTAAAGATACAATAGGTGAAGGCATCCTCTGCCTGAGGGTATTTTTTTGCCTCCTTGTATTTGAGCGCCTGAGCAAGACACTGTGCGGCGGATTCAGGTCTATTTAACTCTTGGCGTTTGGGACAGGCGGTGAAAAACAGCGCCAGTAATACCGCGAGGAAAACAAAAGAATTGCGCAACTTCTTCAAATCCGTTTTACTAACTCGGACACCAAATCGGTTAGTTTTGGCTCTGCCTCCCGGGCAGCACGCAATATGGACGCAAGGTCAACCGCTTTCAGTTCTTCAGGTGTCCCCATATCGGTGATTACCGACAAGCCGAGCACCTTGAGGCCGGCATGCCGGGCAACAATTGTCTCCGGAACAGTTGACATTCCTACCAAATCAGCACCGATGATTCTCAAGAATCGATATTCTGCTGCGGTCTCAAGATTGGGACCGGTAACCCAGGCATAGACACCTTTTTGCAGCCTGATGCCTAATTCTTGAGCAACCGCTTCAGTTAGTTTAATCAGTTCCGGGTCGTAACAGGCGAACATATCCGGAAACCTCGGACCTAAGGAATCGTCATTTGGTCCGCGCAAGGGGTTTTGACTTGTAAGGTTGATGTGGTCGGTAATTACAACAATGTCGCTTGTCCGAAAATCGGGAGAAAGACCACCAGCCGCATTGGTAATAATCAGGGTGTGGATGCCAAGCTCTTTCATCACCCGGACCGGATGGGTTATCTCCTGAGGTTCGTAACCTTCATAATAGTGAAATCTGCCCTGCATTATTACCACCGGTCGGTTCTCAATCATGCCCAAGATCAATCTGCCCCCATGGCTTTCAACCGTAGGCACAGGAAAATGGGGAATGGTGGCGTATGGGATTGTGATGTCGGTGGCAACCCTTTCGGCGAGTCTGCCCAGACCGGTGCCAAGGATGATGCCCAGCTGTGGCTTGAAACCGGTCTTATTTCTGATCGCCTGGATGCTTTCCTGAATCTTTTGTCGGAGTTCGCTCACGGTTCTCTTTTTCAAATCTTTCAACAATTGCTAAATAGGTGTTGGCAATGCCGCGGATTTCATCAATAATCATGTTCCGGCGGGAGTGCAGTTCCTTGAGGTCATTGCGCAGCCGTTCTGCCTCCTGCTCGATTTGCTGGATTATTACTTCCTTTTTCCGCTGGGCATTGGTCTTGAGTTCATTGGCAACCTGTTGAGCGGTCAGGAGTGTTTCCTTGAGGAGATTTTCGGTCTTTTCATAGGCAGCAAGCTTGGCTGCGAGTTCGTCCACTTTTTCTGCCAGTGCTGCCCGCTCCTTTTTCAGCTCCTCAAACTCGTTGGCAACAATGGCAAGAAAAGCGCGCACATCCTTGGGCGCATAGCCGCTAAAGGCTTTCCTAAATGACTTTTTGCGGATTTCCAGTGGTGTCAGAGCCATCTTTTTAGTTTAACAAAGAGTATTACGGTGTCAAGAAATCAACAGGTTTGCTGCCAGACTCGTTGTGGTGAGTTTATCGGTTTTAGTTTCATCTGGGTTTAGAGTAGTTCATAGTTATTAATTTATGGTTTTTAGCTACAAACCAAGAACTACGAACTAAACATACCCGAGCCAGACATCAAGGGATTCCTCGACAAGCTCGAAACGAAAGTTCAGTTGAATATTTTGTATTTAACAGCCCGTATTTTTGCAGCCGCTTTTCGCTTTTTGGCAATAAGAGAAGGTATTTTATTGTGTCTATTAGTAGTAGATTAAGTTATGTAGGATACAATATGTTGTGTGAGATAATATAGGGGGTTACTCCCCCGGTGAGTCTGTTGTTCGGGATAATTTGGTGGGATGGATTTAGGTTTAGGCTGAGGGGGGAAAGGGCTGTTTTTATTCGGTGAGGTTCTGTTCTTGACAGTCCGAGGCGAGGGTTTAATCTTAGTTATGGAACGGAGATATGTGGTCTGGTTTTTCGTTTTGCTGTTGGTGATGACTGGTTGCCGGCGGGAGCAGGCAGATTTCTTTCCTCTGATACCGAATGCGGTGCGGATAATGCAGGTGACCGAGCAGCGGGTTGCCGGCAAGGATACCACAGTTTACAGTGAGGTGAGGGTTGTTGAGGTGGTTAAGGGGTTAAAGAAGGTGCCGAGGCTGGGCAAGGTCTGGGTGGTGGAAACTCCGCTGAAGGCAGGGAGTTCTTCAATGTACTATTATGAGCGCAAAGGCGATACAATCTTCAAACTGGTTCCAGGCAGGGGCGGTATGGTTGAGCGAATTGTTTATCTTATTCAGCCACTAAGTGTGGGCAGGAGATGGTTTGACAGTTATCAGGAACGTGAGGAGAGCGAGGTGGTCGTACAGGAGGATGTGACCGTGCCCGCAGGTTCTTTTGCACGCTGTTATCGGGTGGAGACAAGGAGCGGTAGGGTCAACTTTCATCAGACATTGTGGCTGGCATCGGGTCTGGGCGTGGTTAAGCGGGAAAAACAGCAGAACTGGACCAAGGGCGATACCAGTTTTGGAATCTTGCGCGTGGAGGAACTGGTTGAATATCGGATTTTGAAAAGCAAGAGATAACATTTGAAGAAAAGGCTAAATTTTAAGGTTAAAAGGTGGCTGGATATTTTGGTGGTAGGTCTGGTGTCTTTTTTTGTCTATTTGCCCGCTTTGGGTTTTCAGTTTGTCTGGGATGACATCAATTTAATCGTTTATAATCAGCAATCACCTTTAAGCGCATTCGGTCAGAGTTTCTGGGCAGGTTCAGCAGAGCATTTGGGCTCTGACCCCTATTATCGTCCTTTGAGCAATTTTTCGCTCAGGCTGGACCGGCTGATTGCCGGTAGCAACCCCTGGTTTTTCCATTTGGGTAATATTTTACTGCACAGTGTTGTTACAATACTCTTCGCCATTTTGATTTTTAAGATTACCGGCTCGTGGAAATGTGCACATTTTGCCGGTCTGGTTCTGGCTCTGCACCCATTGGTTGCTGACTGTGTTGGCTATGTGAGCGGTAGAACCGACCTGTTGGCAGGCTTGGGTCTATTAGTAGCCTCTTTGGGGCTCGCCGATTATCTCAAAAAGGGCGGCAGGGTTAATATCATCCTGATTTGGGCAGGTTTTGCAGTGGGGGTTTTATCAAAAGAGAGCACCCTGCCCTTTATGCTGGTGGTGCCTGTCTGGTTGCTGCTCAATGGGAATGTCAAGAGGCGGTGGCAGGAGGGTTTGACGGTATTAGCCGGAATGGTTGTGATTGGCGCCGGTTATCTTTTTGCCCGCTTTCAGGTTTTAGGCGGTTTGGTTGGCATGAAGGTTATTGACAAATTGCTGCCGTTGCTTCTTACGGCATTAAACAGTTTTGGCTATCAGCTCTCATTATTTTTCTTTCCTTTTAACAGACAGATTTTTCACTGGTATTCAGGGGAGTTTTTCCGGCTCAAGGGTTGGGGTGTGATTGGCATCATTTATCTATTTTTGCCGCTGTTTTTGGTGCGGGTCAGGCAGCGGTCTTATTTGGTCTTGGGCTGGTTCTGGTCGGTGGTGTTCTCTCTGCCGGTAGCGGTTTTGGCGGTGTTTGGTCCTTCGGGCAGACTCTTGTATCTCCCTGGAATGGGGATTTTGCTGATGGTGGCGGTGATGGCAAGGTTGTTTGTCACAAGACCAATAGAGAAGCGGATTATTGGAATGGTGGCGGTGTGCCTATGCGTGCTCTTGGTGCCGTTTTTATGGCGCAGGCTTGGTGTCTGGCAAAATGAGGAGAGGCTTTTTTCAAGGATGGTTGCGGAAGCTCCTGATTATGCTCCTGGTTATTATAATCTGGGTTCGGTCCTTTTGAAAAAAGGGGATGAGACCAGAGCAGTTGTGCAGTATCGGAAGGCGGTTGCGCTTGATTCCGGATTGAGCCTTGCTGGTTTCAACCTTGCCGCAATTTTACAACGCCGGGGTGAATACGATGAGGCGGAGTTGTTGTTGCGACGGGTTATCAGGGATAAACCCGACTTTGCTCAGGCATATGCCAATCTCGCGCTGATTATGTTAAACAAAGGTGACTTGGCACTGGCGCTTGAGTTGCAAAAAAAGGGGTGTGAACTTGCACCCAACGACCCGAATCTTTTCTACAACCTGGCGCTGCTTTTTCGCAGGCAGGGCGAACTGGATTCAGCGCGCATGGCGGTCAGGCGGGCAATTAAACTCGCGCCCGAAAACAGCCGTTTTCAATCACTTTTAAACAAACTGCAATAATGCTTGACTTAACGAATGCTCATAATAAAATTAGTTAAATGGATGAGGGTTTTGTGCGACACTTCTTTGCCAAAAAGAGTGGAATTCAAATAGGCTAACAGATGATTGCAAGTCGTAAGGCGAAGTCGGTTGGTCTTTTCTCCGGGAGCCTTGATAGTATCCTTGCCTTCAAATTGATAACCGAACAGGGTATTGCGGCGGTTGCACTCAATTTCAAACTGCCCTTTGGGGTTGTTGGTCGGGCTCCCACCCAGGAGCAACTTGAGACAATGGCAGGTATTTTAGGTGTCAGTCTCATATCCTTTGAGGCGGGTGACGATTATCTTGAGATTGTCCGCGCGCCCCAATACGGGTATGTTCTTGGTTTGGCACCATGCATTGATTGCCGGGCTTATATGCTTAAACGGGCAAAGGAACTGATGAAGGAAATAAAGGCGGATTTTGTCTTTACCGGCGAGGTCCTGGGCCAGCATCACTTTTCCCAGAGCCGGCGCTCCCTGAAAATCTTGGAAAGGATTACCGGTCTTGAAGGCAAATTGTTGCGTCCGCTCTCAGCGAAGGTTTTAGAACCCACAATTCCGGAACTCACCGGTCTTGTCCGTCGGGAAAGGCTGCTTGACTTTCACGGCCGCAAGCGGCGCCGGCAAATCAGGCTCGCGCAGGAGTATGGCATAGTGGAGTACCCGACCCCAGGTGCGGGCTGTCTGCTTGCGGACCGTAACTTTGCTCTCAGGTGTCGTGATGCCATTGCAAATAACCAGTTCAACAGCCTGAGAGAGGTGGAGATTCTTCATTACGGCAGACACTTCCGGCTTGCAAGTAAGGCAAAGGTGGTTGCCGGCAGAAACGAAAAGGAGAACGGGGCGCTGGAGAAACTGGCATTGCCAGATGATATCATGTTTAAGCCGGTTGACACCAACGGTCCGGTAGTGCTCTTGCGTGCAGAGAAAAAGACCAAGAAGGATATGGGGATTGCGGCAAGGATTTGCGCCCGTTACTGTGATAACACGAGTGGTAAGGCGGTAACGGTACGGTGCGAGGAAGGAAAATTTTCGGTGAAGCCTTTTAAGGACGAGGAATTGCTCAAGCTGCGTATCGGTCTTTTAGACATGGCAGCGGATGTTAGAGTATTAAGCGCTAAGCGTCAGGAGGGGTGATGAACGAAGAAACAAAGAATAGGATAAAAAAGTTGCTTGAAGAAGGCATCCGTCCCGGTCTTTTGATGGACGGCGGTGATATCGAGCTCGTTGAGATTACTGATGATGGGGTGGTGCGGGTGCGGTTAAAAGGTGCCTGTGCCCACTGCCCTTTCTCAAGTATGACGCTCGCCGCTGGCGTTGAACAGACCTTAAAACAGCAGATTGCTGAAGTAAGCCGGGTCGAAGCGGCTCTTTAAGTCCGGTTTTCAGGGATAAGGTAGCCCCTCAAGAAAGTTTTGCCGATAGGCAAGGCTATAGGGAATCAAGTACCAGCCGGTTGAATAAAATCCAACTCGCCGTGGGCGCCGGGAAAAGCGGTCAAGAAGTGCATCCATAGCATAAAATTGCCCTTTTACCCAGGCAGGTTCATCAGCCTGGAGCTGGGTATGATAGGTTATTGGCAAGATTCGTTTCTTGCCATTTTGACTGTTTTCAGTAAATCTTACTTCAAGGAAATCGAGATCAACCCGACGCAGGAGTCCGGCAATTTTGGTATAATTTGCGCCCGCTGCCGGCAGTGTCAATCGTGTGCCCACAAGCAAACGCCGCGACTGGAGCAATTTCACGCGGCGGTAAAGCCATTTCGCGACCGATTCGTCCCTGAGCGCTTGTTCAAGTCTGGGACCGAGAAATGATTCATTGAGAAAGATTATTTTTGTGCCTGCTTTGGCAATAAGGCGGATTAAATTCGGATAATCAAATATACGGTCGCTGGCATTGACGGTCCAGTGACGGCGATACCCCCAGACCAGGCGAAACATTTCATAATAAAAATCTGGATATCGGGCGATATCTTCATCAAGGAGATGGATGTGTTTTTTGGGTAAGGACAACACCTCTCCCAAAATCTCCTCCTTGGAGCGCTTAAGGCAATTTTCCTGATAATAAAGGAACTCAGGGCACAGGGATTTTACTTCCTCTGGGCAGGTGCAGCCCCGCACGAAATAGATTGCTTGATAATTGGTATTCATTAATAACGGCTTGCCCAGACCCGAATGAGGGACGATATAATTCGGCACTGGTGGAGAGATATAAACCGGCTGCAGGCATTTTTTTTCTGCATCAGACCTGATTTTGCCCCAGACATTGGTGATGTCGCCAATTACCCGGTGTGTTGCCCATTCCGGAGCGGTTTCTTTCCATAAGGTAACCTGCGGTCCAAATAGCACTGCCGGTTTTCCGATTTCCCCAAGCTTTTCGACAATCAACCGGGCAGATTCCTCGTGGTTAAAATCCACCCGGACAAGGACAAGGTCAAAAACAGAATCAGGCTCAGCAGGTTCAACTCGGTCGTCGATATAAACAAAGGTATCGTTAAACGCCAGGGTTGCCAGACGCGAGATTTCGCTGTCAGGCGTCAGCAAGAGGCGCGCACCTTTGGGGGGATATCCCTTGACAAACCTTTGTGCCTCAGCAGCGGTGGCGACTGCGAGTATTTTCACTTCCGGATAAGGCGAATTATGTCATTAAATAAGGTAAAGACAATGAGCAGTCCAATCAGTGCCCAGCCGATATTTGAGGCCCAGGCGAGTTCCCGGTCTGAGAGTTTGCGGCGTCTGATGCTGGCGATGATGTCCAAAAGAATTCTGCCGCCATCGAGCACGGGCACCGGCAGCATATTGACGACAAAGAGGTTGACAGACAGCAGTGCCCAGAGGGCAAGGAAATATTCCGCCCCCCAACTGGCACCCTCATAGGCAATTTTGGCAACCATTATTGGACCGCCAATCACCCGGGTGGAAATCTGTCTCGTGATAACCTTATAGATGATGACGAAGGTTTGAACCGTGATATAGCGGGTGCGGCGAATTGCCTCATAGAGTGCAACCGGCACCGACATACTCCGTTTTGGCAGATACACCCAGACCCCAATCTGTCCGAAACGCTCGTTTGTCAGCTGGTCACTTTCAACTGCCGGGGTGATGGAATCGGTGAAAAGTCTATCGCCCCGCAGGTAACTGATTTCAATCTGATTGCCGCCGTTTTTCATCACAATGTCAACAAAATCCTCCCAGCGTTTGACTTCAATGCCAGCCACGCTCGTGATGCGGTCGCCTGGTCTCAGGCCGATTTTTGCTGCCGGACTGCCCGCACGAACCCGGTCAACAACTGGAACAAGTAGCGGCTCGATGTCGAGTGAATCAGGGACATCATAATTTATAAAGAGTTTTTCTTTGCCGCGCAGCACCTGAAGCTGACAGCGCCGGTCCGGGCTATTTCTTTTTTTCTCAAGGATGCGTTCCAGGGTCGCAAAATCAGGAATGGTATCTTTGCCGGCGAAGAGAATGATATCTCCGGGTTGGAGCCCAGCTTTTTGAGCTGTTGAATTTGGGAGGGGATAAACTATCGGCGTCAGGTATTTAAGCCCGAAGATGAAATACATCACAGTAATCATCACAAAGCCAAGGAAAAGGTTAAAAACCGGTCCGGCGGCAATTACGGCTACTCTGATGCCAAGGGGTTTATCACTGAATCCGCCCTGTTCAGGGTTCTCCTCGCCAATCATCTTGATGTAGCCGCCTAAAGGAATAAGTGAGAGGCGGTATTCGGTTTCTCCGATTTTACTCTTGAGAAGGACAGGTCCGAACCCAATTGAGAAGGACTCAACCGGTATGTGGGAAAGTTTTGCCACTATCAGGTGCCCGAACTCATGAAAGGTAATCAGTACCCCGATAAAGATAACGACAAAGATTATTGAACTAAACAACTATCCCCCAATGCCTAACCCTCAACCTCAACCCCTCGACTTTCTGTCATTTCGAGCTTGTCGAGAAATCCCTTTCGGTCGCTTGGGGCAAACCTCAACCTCAGCCTGTCTTTTTGCCCAGGCTTCAATTTTTCTCAAACCAGCAAGCGTGAGCACTCTTACCCTTTTTCGTCGCAGGTATTCATTTAGCGTCTTTGCAATTATAACCGGTATTTTGCCAAAGGCAATCCTTTGATTAAGAAAGGAAGCGACTGCAATTTCGTTGGCGGCATTGAGAACACAGCAGGCACCAGGACCGGCTGCAAGCGCCTGATACGCCAGTCTGAGACAGGGAAAGCGTTTTAAGTCAACCGGATAGAACCGCAGATGCTCTATTTTTTCAAAAGAAAGAGGAGGAACCAATGAATGCAAACGTTCAGGATAGGTTAGACAATACTGAATGGGTAAACGCATATCCGGACTCGCCATTTGGGCAAGGATGGAGCCATCTTTAAATTCCACCATAGAATGGATGATTGATTCTGGGTGGATAACGATCTTTACCTGCTCAGGCTTAACCCCGAAAAGGCGGACGGTCTCAATCACCTCCAGCCCTTTATTCATCAGGCTCGCCGAGTCAACGGTGATTTTTCTGCCCATCTTCCAGGTGGGATGGGTCAGGACTTCCGAGATTCTGGCATCTGCAGGCAAACCCTTGCGCCAGAACGGTCCGCCCGAAGCGGTAAGAATCAAATTCCGCACAGTTGCAGAATCCCTGCCATCAAGGCACTGATGAAGCGCGCACAGTTCAGAGTCAATCGGCAGAATCATTCCGTGATATCGCCGCAAGGCTTTCATCACAACCTCGCCATAACTAACTAAAATCTCCTTTGTTGCCAGTGCCACCCTTTTGCCCGCACGTAGCGCCTTAAGCAAAGCAGCAACCCCAGCTGTCCCGCTCATTCCCATAATCAGCACCTTAACTTCATCACACTCCGCAGTTACCAACAGCGCTTCCATCCCGGCTAATACCTTAAACCCTCTGCCCAACCTTCTTTGGCAAACATCAGCCGCGTTCGGGTCGGTCAGAATAACCAATTTCGGCTTCAACCTCAGCGCCTGGTTACAGATTTCCTCCACCCCCTGATGAGCGGCAATCGCAACAACTCGAAACCGCTCACTCAGATGGGAGATGACATCAACTGCGGCGCGACCGATTGAGCCGGTTGAGCCGAAAATTGCGGCACTAATTTTCTTCACAACAGTGCCTCACAGATGCGGATGTCCTGACTGGTCGTGACCTTAAGATTCAATGATGAACCTAATAGAACCTTAGGTGAGATGTTAAGATTTTCAATCAGCTGGCATTCGTCAGTTGCGCAGAGTCCTTGATTGCGTGCCTGAGCATAGGCGCGGCGCAAAAGGGAGAGGAGAAAAAATTGAGGTGTCTGGATGGCAACGAGTCCGGCACGGTCAACAGTTTTGACAATTCGGTCTTTTATTGTCTCCTTCAGGGTGTCGATAACAGGAACGCCAAAAGCCACTGCCGGATATTTCCTCACCGCGCGAAACCCGGTTGTTAGCATCTTGGATTTCAAGAGCGGTCGGGCAGCATCGTGAATCGCAACATAGCCATCTTCAGGCAGGCTTAAAAGCCCCTGTTCAACCGAATCCATCCTTTGTCTGCCGCCACGCACAATCGCCAGCGCCTTTTTGAACCGGTAGGTTTTTAACAGCTGTCTGACTTTGTTTAGTTTGCTTTGATTGGTGACCACAACATAGCCGGCTACGATAGGGCAGATTTCAAACGGTTTCAGGCTGTAGAAAAGAAGCGGCTTTTTTTTGATGGGCGCAAACTGCTTGAGACCGCCAAATCTTCTGCCCCTACCAGCAGCAACAATTACCCCAAAGTTGATGGAGTGATGGAGTGATGGAGTCTTCATCCCTTCCTCCCTTCATCCCTTAATCCCTTCCTCTACCTCGAAGTATTTTATCTTCATCGCCGCGCGCACCAGTGCCATTGTTTTTTCGCCTTCAGCGCATGCGCGCTCAGTGCCTTTTTTCACAATGTCCCAGATTAGGTCAGGGGTTTTTTCAAGTTCCTGTCTGCGATTGCGGATAGGTTCAAGGAACTGGTTTAGGACCTGGGTCAGCCGATTTTTACAAGGAACACAGCCGATTGTGCCCGTGCGACAGCGCTCTTCAATATCCTGGACCTCTTGCTGATTAAAGGTCTTGTGATAGGCAAAAACCACACACACCTCTGGATGTCCTTTGTCAGTGGGATGGATGCGTGCCGGGTCGGTTACCGCGAGCGCGACTTTGCGTTTGACCTCTTCGGGGGTATCAGAGAGATAAATGGCGTTACCCAAACTTTTGGACATTTTGGTATTGCCATCCAGACCGACGAGCCGTGGGTTGAGAATCTGTTCAGGCTCCACGAGCACCGGTGCGTAAATGGTGTTGAATTTGCGGACAATCTTGCGGGTCAGTTCAATATGAGGCGCCTGGTCTTCGCCCACCGGCACCAGATGAGCGCGACAGAAGGTGATGTCGGCTGCCTGACTTACCGGATAGCCAAGAAAGCCATAGGGCATTGACTCTTCATAATTATACTGGGCAGCCTCGGTTTTGATGGTGGGGTTGTGTGACAGCTGTTGAACGGTAACGAGGTTGGAATAAATTACAGTTAGTTCGGCAATTGCCGGAACCGCTGATTGGACAAAGATGGTTGCCTTTTTTGGGTCAACACCGCAGGCGATATTGTCCATTGCCACATTCAGCACATCCTGATGCAGCCCTTCCGGTTTGTCAAAGTTCGTAGTCAGTGCCTGAATATCCGCAATAACGATAAAGGTGTCGTAGGTGTCCTGGAGATGCACTCTATTGGCAACCGAGCCGACATAATGTCCTAAATGGAGCGGTCCGGTCGGGCGGTCCCCTGTAAGAATCCTTTTCTTTGTCATCGTTCCGATTATACCAACAGGTCGGTAATGGTCAAGCAATGGGCGGAGAGATGAAGTGATGAAGTCTCCATCCCTTTCTCCCTTAATCCCTTCATCCCTGTCAACCAGGGAAGTGATGGAGAGATGAAGAGATGAAGTGATGAAGTCTCCATCCGTCTCCTTCTCTTCTGTCTTCGGTCCTCGGTCTTCCGTCTCCTTCTCTTTAGCCTAACGGATTAAAACTGCCCGTTCAGTTTTCAATACACCCGGGCTCTCGACACGAATGAAATAGACACCCTGGGTGAGACCTTTTGGCTCCCAGACAATTTTACCTTCACCCGGATTTATATTTCCCTCGTAAATTAGCCCCGCGGTTCTGCCCGTAACATCAACCGCTCTTATCCGCACAGGTTGCACAACCGGCATCTGATAACTTATCACCACCCGGTTGGCAAACGGGTTGGGCAGGATTTTCAGTTCAGTTTCAGCCGTTTTGAGATAGGCAGGTTTTTCAATAAGCCCGATGCAGCGGTGATACCAGGATTGGGCGCTGTCTGCGTTGGCAACTGCTGCTGACTGGGTTTCGCCGCCGACAAAGGCAATCGCAAAACGACAGGCGGCAAAAGGCTCAAGGGTGAAAGGACCGGCTGAACCCGAGACCGCCCAGTTATCCGCTCTGGTTGGATTGATGAGATTTATCTGACCGCTCAAAAAACGCCACTTTTGCGCATCCCGGAATGATGAATCCGGCAGGTAGTAGATGCGCGGGTCAATTGCAGAAAGATGCACGCCGGAATCGGGTTCAAGGATTTTGATGCCCACAAAGGGACCCCTGCCGATAGAGTCGGTTATATAGATGAAACGGCGCAAACTGTCGGTCCGGCAGATGTCCTTGCCGAGTGTGTCAATCGTAAAGTCCGCAAACACGCCGGTATGAAAACCGCTCAGCCGGGAACTGCTGTTATTCTGCACATCATAGGTGATGACGACAAAGTCCCGATAACCCTGTGCACCGACCGCATAACTGTTCTGAATCGTCACCATTGGCTTTTTGCGTGGATGGTTGCGGTCTGAATACCAGGCGCGGAAATGCTCATCGCCCTTTTGGGGCGGGAAAAGGCTGCGCACGCTGTCAATCAGGAAAAACTCGGTATCAGGCGGGCTGGTTACTGGTCTTGAATAATAGCGGTCAACAACATAGTTGGAGTCGGTGCCGAAGGCAAAAGATGCGTGGCGCAAAAGGCTCGGTCCATTTTTGGGATAGGCGAACCCACTGCCCGCGCCCCCGGGCTCAAGATAGCCAATCGCACCCAGACAGGTAACGCTCAAACGGCAGTTATTGGTGTCATGGTCAATGAGAACCTGTCCGGGCATACCCACGAGCAGACTGAACCCATAAGCGTCCTCATAATCTGTGCTTTCACCGCTGATAAAAAGCGAGCAGGGGAGCAGTGTTCCCTGCCGCACCGATGTGTCAGCCCTGATGACGAACTGGTCGGAAAAGTTGATTGCGCTCTCACCCTCGGCAATTGTGCCCCAACTGCCCAAGGAGTCGATAACCGTCAGGCGGAAGTCAAGGGAACGCAGTCTGCCCTGAGTGTTGGCGCAGTTGGCATTGCCGGTATTGACAAATTTTGTGCAAAGTCCGGCGGTCTCGCCCGGGTCGATGTAGCCGTCGTTATTACCTGAGGAGTCCCTGACAATCACCCGGCGCAGTTCCAGGACCGGACCACGCGGGACCGCACTCACCGCGGCGAACGCATCGATTCTGCCCGCACCAAAGTCGCAGTCCTTGCCTGATGTGCCCAGGTCAACCGCGGTTATCTCAAGGATTGAGTCCACCGCTGCCGGTGTCAATAACGGGTTCTTGGACAGCATCAGACAGACCGTGCCTGCCACATGCGGGGTCGCCATTGAGGTCCCGTCCATCTCAGTATAACCACCGCCAACCCGACAGGACTTCACCGCCACACCCGGCGCACTCATATCCGGACGGGTCAAACCCGGCGGATACGCATAGTCATTATAAGG
>CAZNRV010000113.1:0-3654 GCA_964575495.1 uncultured bacterium | reverse complement strand
CCTTACAAGAGCGAAGCCCGCAGCAGTCTCATCCTGAACAAGGACTCGGCAAGGCTTGGAACTTGTAACTATATACAACTGACACTGGAATAGTATCCGGGCTTGGGGTCAGAAATTCGGGAAAATTTAGCCTAACTCGCTATCTTTCAATAACATAACCACAAAATTCTCTTCTTTTAAAATTTAACCTAAAAGCTAAATTTTATCTTTACACCCTATTTAAAGCCCCGGTTTTTGCCCTTTTTCCCATAATTTAATCACTTTTTTGTCATATAATTACCCAAAAAGTGTTAGAATTTGCCCCCTCCCCCGTCCCGGGGTTACTCTGGGGGTGGTCTCCTATGCGGTCTTCAAGGCAGTTTTTCCCACCCTTTCCAGCACTCTTATTTGAGCCATTTGAACCTGTCTGATAACCGCCCTTTGTCCTGCTTTCGGTTAAAGCCTCTGATTAACCCCTTGTCGGTCCCTGTGTGAGAGTCCTTTTCCAAGTCTGGGACAAAACCTGCTGCAAAGCCCTTCTGCCCTTCCTTATCCTTGCCTTTGCCTTGTCCTTTTCCCTTGAGTTTTCCTCACCCTTTCACCCACCCTTTCCCTTATCCTGATTGTTAGCTGATAAGGTTGAGGTTGAGGTAAAGGTAGAGGTTAAGAGGCAAAATCAGAGTCCGGAAATTGGTTGTTTTAAATTTAGATAGATATTAGAAATTGTTTGGGATTTAGTTATTGGGATTTAGGATTTTTAAACCGGATATGTAGGGCACTCTGCTCTGGCAGGTGCCGAAGGCACTACCTTGCCCGACAGGAGAACAGGTTGAGGTAGAGGGTAAATTGGGAAATGACCAATTAGGGAATTGGGCAATTGGCTCTTAAGACTGAGGAACCGGATTAAAATTACTTAGCCGGCAAAGGCAAATGGTGTCTGGAGTTCCTTGCGGCGGTATTCCGGGAACAGCATCGGCGAACGCCTCTCCTTGGGCACCTTTGACGATTTCAACTGTGCCTCAAACTCAATCAGATGCTTAAACCCTGCCCTTTTATCACCGGTTAATTTTCGCGCCTTTTCTGCAGCCGACCTGCCTGCCCGCCTGCCAAACACCAGAATATCCAAAAGCGAGTTACCCATCAACCGGTTGCGTCCGTGAATTCCGCCCGCAACCTCACCCGCAGCGTAAAGGTTTTTCACACCGGTCTCGCCCTGGTCATTAATCAGAACCCCGCCATTTTGATAATGCTGGGTCGGATAGGTTAAAATTGGCTCCTTGTCCATATAGATGCCGAACCGGGCAAACTGGTGATACATCGCGGGCAGATTCTTTTTCACCGCGCCCTCGCCTTTCAACATTTCAATCAGGGGTGTATCCAGCCAGACCCCGAGCCTGCCCGTGGGTGTCAAGACGCCATTTTTCCTCTCGGTGCATTCGCGGATGATTGCCGATGCGGTGATGTCCCGGCTCTCAAGCTCATAAATAAACCGGTTGCCCAACACATTGACCAGATGCGCACCCAGACCGCGCACCTTTTCGGTTATCAACTGCCCGACAATCTGCTCCGGATAAGCGACACCGGTCGGGTGATACTGAATCGTGTCCATAAAAACTAACCTTGCCCCTGCCCGATACGCCAAGACCAGACCATCCGCAGTTGCGCCGTAATGATTGGTGCAGGGGAACTCCTGAATGTGGAGCCTGCCGCAGCCCCCGGTGGCAAGGATGGTCGCCTTTGCCCGGACGGTAAAGAGTTCATCAGTATCAAGATTGACAAATGCCGCTCCGCAGCAGGCGCCCTCATCATCGGTGAGAAGCTCCACCGCCGCACAGAACTCCAAGGCGTGAACCCCCCGGCTCTTGAATTCATCCCGCAGGGTGCGCATAATCTCCGCACCGGTGTAGTCCCGGCAGGCATGCATCCTCTTCCTGGATGTGCCGCCGCCGTGAATTGTAATCATCGTCCCGTCACCGGTCTTATCGAACATCACCCCTAACTCCTCAAGCCAGGCGATGACACCAGGCGCATCGCTCACCAGCGCCCGCGCCAGTTCCGGAGTGTTCTTGAAATGACCACCACCCAAAACATCAAGATAGTGCCTTTCCGGTGAGTCGTTCTCCTTGTCTGCCGCCTGGATTCCGCCCTGCGCCATCATCGTATTGGCATCACCCAAGCGGAGCTTGGTAGTCAAGAGCACATTCGCCCCGTTTTCCTGTGCGACCAGCGCCGCTGCCACACCCGCACCACCACCGCCAATCACCAACACATCAACGCTGAACTTCGGCTTATCAGGCTCAAACCGCTTCGAGTCAACAATCGGCCACGCCTCCAGAACATTGGCAATCTCGTGCGGTGTCCGCTCACCCTTGTTTGCACCAACCGCCAGCGCCCGCATACTCGTCTCAATGTAATCAGGGTGGAATGACTTCAGTAGCGCCTTTTTCCCCTCAGCATCAAGCAATGGAATCTTTCCCTGTTTGATACGCTCCTCGCGGGTGGAGTTAAGCCGCCTGATTGACTCCTGCATCGATTCTGGATACACTCCTACCTCCTATTCCGGTTCAATATCCCGTTCCTGATAGTAGAGACGGGAAAGTTCCGCTTCGCTCATCCTGACCAACTTGTCAAGTCCCGGCTCAAACCGCCCCGCCTTAATCTCCTCCAGGCGCCGGGCAAGGTGTGCGGCGCGCGGGGCAATCCTGGCACCGTAAAGCCGCCGCGCCAACAGCCCGACATTGTAATGAACAATTTCTGCCGGACACCGGCTTGCACAAAGACCACACATTATGCAGTCAAAGGACATATCCGCCACCCTGGCAATATCGCCCCTGATTGCCGCCTGAATATAACCCATCACATCAATGTCCTGCGGGCAGATTTTCGTGCAGGAGTTGCAGGCGATGCAGCGCATCAGTTCTGGATAGAACCTCACGAGAACCTGGGTGTCCGCCTGCAGTTCTCTGATGTCATAATCCTTCTTGTTTGCCGGATAAAAGGGAATCTGGGTGAGGAACATCCCGTCCTCAACCACGGTCTGGCAGGCAAGTCCGACCTTGAGTTTATATGAATCCCGCGTGCGATAAACCGTGCCGCACGCCCCGCAGAAACCACCCCGGCACCCACAGCCGCGGATAAATCGGTACCCGGCATATTCCATCGCCTTCATTATCGTCAGGTCTCTGGGAACCTGATACGCCTCACCCATCACATAGATGGTCACAAAATTATTACCACTGAGACCGGCCGCCTCAGGCTTGTCTTCGGTCTTCTTTCCTTTCCTTGCCATGCCTCAACCCTCCCTTTTATATTCTTTAACACCCTCTTGGTAAAGGTCACCACCATAACAATCATTGACCACAATCACCGGAAAGTTCTCAACCTGAAGTTCCTGCAACGCCTCCGGACCTAAATCCTCATAGGCAATAACCCGGGCGGCACGGACCCGCTGGGATAGTAGTGCGGCAGCACCGCCCACCGCCGCAAATAAACCCCGCGGAACTCTTTCAGCGCGCTAATCACCGCCGGGCTGCGGTTGCCCTTGCCAATCATACCCTTTAAACCCACCTTGAGCAGAGCCGGTGTATATACATCCATCCGGTAAGATGTGGTTGGCCCGCAGGAGCCAATCACCCGGCCTGGTTTTGCCGGACTCGGCCCGACATAGTAAACAAC
>CAZNRV010000112.1:0-5106 GCA_964575495.1 uncultured bacterium | reverse complement strand
GACCCATATCACTTAAAAATCTGGGTCTATGCAACAATCGGGTTCTGGCTGATGCTTTCTGACCTAACTTTGCTCGCGCAAGCATCTCTAAGACCCAAAACGGTTTTCCGGCTTTTCCCCTTCTTGATTTTTCTCTTTGCTCTTGCCGGGTCAAATATTTTCCATCTTATCAAACTTAACCTCCCTAACCCGAAATGGCAGACAGTAAAAACAATCGCACAAACAGTGCGCGCCAACCCGGCAAATATTGTTTTTGGCTCCTGGGAACCTGAATTCTCCTACCTCTCCCTTTTCCTACCGGAAAAAAGCCTCATCTGTTTGCCTGATTTGATTCTTGAAAAACAGCGGGATAGCATTGCGGTTCAGAATCAGATAGACAATGGTATTAAAGGGTGCCGGAGCCGGGGCGGAACTGTTTACTTTGTCAACATCTTCAACCAATCAGAGGATGAACTCAAAAGGTTTTATGCCTGCAGATTGCGCTCTCCCTGGTTTCTTTTATGGATTGAAAATCACCGCGGTTCGGTAAAACCGGTCTGGAGGGATGAAAAATCCGCGGTCAGCGTTTATTCTGTAAAATAGCCAATAACTTGACTTAGTTGCCCATTTGGTTAAATTTCAGGCACTATGAAGATTCACGAATATCAGGCAAAGGAGATTTTCGCAGGCGCGGGCATTTCAGTCCCTCGGGAAAGGGTCGCCACCACTCCTGAAGAGGCAAAAGCAATCGCCCAGGAGCTCGGCTTGCCGGTTGTCATCAAGGCGCAGGTCCTGGTTGGTGGTAGGGGTAAGGCAGGCGGTGTTAAAAAGGCAGAGCGCTTAGAGGATGTCGAACCGCTTGCACGGCAGGTTATCGGTATGGAAATCAAGGGTCTTAAGGTGGAAAAGGTGCTTGTGTCCGAGTGTGTTGATATCAAAGCAGAATATTACCTTGGCATCACGATTGACCGTTCAGCACGCAAGCCGGTGCTTTTAGCCTCTGTTGCCGGCGGGATTGAGATTGAAGAGGTGGCAAAGACCAACCCGGAAAAGATTGTCAAAGTCGAGATTGAACCCCTCCTTGGTCTTTTACCATTCCAGGCGCGCAACATCGGTCTGGCACTATTCAATGACTTAAAACTTACGAGCCAGTTTACTGCAATCGCATCGAGACTCTATCGCCTCTTTATCGAAAGAGACTGCTCGCTGGTGGAGATAAACCCGCTGGTTCTCACTGGCTCAGGGATGCTCCTTGCCCTTGATGCTAAGATAAACTTTGATGACAATGGACTTTGCCGGCATCCGGAAAACGAAGCCCTGCGTGACCTCACCAGCGAAGAGCCGATAGAAGTTGAAGCCAAAAAGGCAGGGCTTTCTTATATCAAACTTTCAGGCAATGTGGGCTGCGTTGTGAATGGTGCAGGTCTGGCAATGGCAACGATGGATTTAATCAAGCGCTTTGGCGGTGAACCGGCTAATTTCCTTGATGTCGGCGGCTCATCATCACCGGATAAGATGGTTCTGGCAATGCGCATCATCCTTTCTGACCCAAATGTGAAGGCGATACTGGTAAACATCTTTGGCGGCATCACCCGGTGTGATGACATCGCCCAGGGTTTGATAATTGCGCGCAAAGAGGCGGATATCAGGGTCCCGGTTGTTGCCCGGCTGGTCGGCACCAATGCGGACAAGGCGCAGAGGATTCTTGAAAATAGCCCGGTTATCTGGGCAAAGACAATGTCAGAGGCGGTCAAATTAGCGGTGGCAAAGGCAGGGGAGGGAAAATGAGCATCCTTGTTGACAAAAATACGAGGCTGATTGTTCAGGGTATCACCGGCAGGGATGGCGCATTTCACACCAGGATGATGAAGGAATATGGCACAAATGTTGTTGCCGGTGTCTCGCCGGGAAAAGCCGGACAGGAGATAGAGGGTGTACCGGTTTTCAACTCGGTTGAGGAGACGGTAAAGGCAACAGGGGCTAACGCATCCATCATTTTTGTGCCGGCAGGATTTGCCGGTGACGCCCTTCTTGAGGCAATCCTTGCCGGTGTAAAACTAATCGTCTGTGTAACCGAAGGTGTTCCCACACTTGATGCGGTTAGAGCGATTGCTGTTGCCCAGACCAAAGGGGCAAGAATTGTCGGACCAAACTGCCCGGGTGTCATCTCGCCGGGTAAGGCAAAGGTCGGCATAATGCCTGCTGCCGCATTCCAGCCTGGCTGTGTGGGCATTGTCTCCCGCTCCGGCACCTTGACCTATGAGATTGCTGCCAACACGGGTGAATTCGGTCAATCAACCGTTATCGGCATCGGCGGTGACCCGGTTATCGGCACCAACTTCATTGACTGCCTGAAGGCGTTTCAGGATGACCCGCAGACCCGGGCGATTGTGATTGTGGGCGAAATTGGCGGCTCAGATGAAGAAAGGGCAGCAGAGTTTGTCAAAGACTATGTCACCAAACCGGTGTTCGGCTTTATTGCCGGACAGACCGCACCACCGGACAAAAGGATGGGTCATGCGGGTGCAATCATCTCTACCGGCTCCGGCACCGCTCAGGAAAAGATAAAGGCGTTTCAGTCGGTGGGCATTGAACTAATCTATGAGCCTGAGTTACTAAAGGACAGACTGAAGGCAAGGCTGTAATATTAATTTAAGGCAGGAACACAACCCTGTTGGTTGCATTTCCTGATTTGACAAGATAAACACCTGCGGGCAAACGGACACCATTGCCATCACTGCCGTCCCAGAACAGAACTTTACCCGAACAGGCAATGGTTCGCACCTTCCTGCCGGACCTGTCAAATATGTTGACAGGCTGGTTTTCAATTGAATTGCCCATGATATTTAGCCGTGTTCTGAGCTTGAAAACAGCCGGCTCGCACACAATTTTTACCCGCTGGTTAGATTCGTTTAATTCTGCAATCCCGAGCTGCCTGTCTGTGGAAAACCAGATTTCCGCTTTGCCCGCGCGCATATCCTGCCAAACAATATAGACAGAACCGTTTTCATCGGTCGCAATACTCGGGTCCCATTGCTGAACCTCGGGCATTAAACTAACCGGCTCCCTTTCTACCCAAGATAAACCAAAGTCATTAGAATAGGTATAATAGATATTCCAGATGGGATTCCGGCGCTCAGCAATCATCAGTGCGGTGTGAACTGTGCCTTGTCGGTCTATCGCCAGTTTTGCACCCTGAGTAAACGAACTGTAAATCGTATCCAGTTCGGTTACCAACACCTGCTCGCCCCAGGTGTCGCCATTTCCAAAGTAGGTCCGTGCCATGGTGATTGACTGATTACTGCCTGTGATACCGCCGGTGTAATCGGTGATTATGTGTCCTTCATCAGCAACGATATGGGGCATCCGGCAGTAGGCGGAAAATGTGTCCAATTGAAATCCCGGGCTGAAACTCCTGCCCATATCGGTTGACATGTAGATATGGGAGTGCAGCACAATTCCGCTGCCCTGCCGAACCGGCGCATCCGCAACCACCAGATAATGATTGGTTCCGAACTGGACAAAAACATCCGGCGGATAGCAGTTAAAGGAAACGGTGTCATCATCAACCCTCTCATCCTCGCCCCAACTCCTGCCGCTGTCAGTGGAAACATCGGCGTAAACCCTGAGATAAGAACCGCGCTGGTCAGTCCAGGCACAGAAAAGGTTGTCCGCGGTGTCAAGCGCAAGTTTCACCCAGCCTATCGGCACAACCGAAGGGTTATCATCAACCTGCACCGGCTCAGACCAGGTCTCGCCCATATCAGTTGAACGGACAAAATGGATGTGTCCACGAGAGCCGTCAATCCGGTCAACATAAACCAGATAAATTGTTCCGTTTTTTGCCACCTGCAAATCCGGATAACAGGCAAACCGGTTGCCCCGCCTGATTAAAATGTTTTCTGACCGCCAGGTTCTTCCCCAATCGGTTGAACGCTGAAACGCAATATCGCTGCGCTGGATTGTAAAGGGAACTGAATCATCCTCAAATGCAACATAAACGGGTTGCAAACCGTAATTAGCAGGACCGAGCGCAATGTCCGCATGGTAGCAGGCATAGTATTGCCGGTTCTCCTGGTCAACCCTGATCGCAGGAAGAAAATCGGCAAAACCAAAGGCAATAAGAATTAACAATAAACCGCCAGACCTCATAGCAAAAGATTACCGGAAATTATGCTCCAATCAACGAACTCCAATTCAAATACTCATCCTCTTTCTCAGCCACTGCTGGTGGGTAATCACGATTAATGTCCCGCTCATCTCCCGCACCAAGATGCCCATCAGCCGCTTTTGCCCCTCTGCAGCTTCCGCAGTAAAAGTTGCCGCATCATCAGAATATGAACCTCCAATATCAAACCCATCCATAAACCCCTCAAACGCTCGCTTATAAAAACTGACAACCTCAGGAAAGGAGTCACCGGTCCGCAAGACAAAATCGCGATTGACATAACTTTCAGTGCTATCATTGCCGGCGGTGACCAGTTTGGCATTTGGATAACGCAACGCAACTATCAAGGCACTGGTATCATCGCCTATCTCAGAATAGGCATAAGAATTATACTTAACATCTGCTGCCTTCTTCTCCTTACCGCCGCAACCAGTCACCAACAGCACAAGGAAAATCAAACAGAATCTAAACCATACCATTGCAAGCCTCCTTTCAGGTTAATATCATATGCACATTCCTTAACACACAGATTATTATATTTATTAATATTCATCTGTCAATAGCGCCAATAACCGCACAAAAGCCTTTCAGAGAATCCGAACAATCACCCTTAAAACCGAACTTCAACCAGCCCTAAATGCAACCTCAACTGCAACCTGAAACATAACCTTTACCTTAGCCCTTGCTCCAACCTGCAAAACAAACCCTGATACAAGGCTTCAGACCACACTTATTATCACCATTAAAACCACCTGAAAAACCATTATAATCATCGCCTTTAATGCGACTTTTAAGGCTATGTTCAAAACAGCTTAAAAGACAAACTGAAAAAATTACTATGGGGATAGTATGGGGGGTGGAGTCTGAAATTTGGGAAATTTCGCATAATTCATTGAATCTCAATAAAATAGGGCATTATTTCCCGATTTCATTAAGTGTATTTTTATATACACTTAGAC
>CAZNRV010000111.1:0-2923 GCA_964575495.1 uncultured bacterium | reverse complement strand
TTATTCCAGTAATTAATTCAGCACTGGAGTCAGCCAAACTTCTTCTTGCAGTGGCAACCAATCCGCAGAATTTACTTCGTCCTTACCCAAAATACGAGTATTTATGTTTTTTTAACGATATCCTTTGTGGTCGGAAACCTGAAAACGCTCGTTTAATTTCGTTCATCTCAAGTTCATTTAAACCCCAGGATTTACCAAAACCTTTCTGTATTTATCAAACAATAATGTATGACCCCAAATATTCTGAGGTCGGTTTTGAAACACTGGCGCAGTATATTGTAAAATGGCTGAAAGAATTGGGGTATTGATATGTATCGGGTTTTTATAAGTTATTCTCACGAAGACTACGAAATCGTTAAGAAACTTGCAAACATTTTGAAGGAAAACGGTCTTACCCCGATTTGGGACGAAAATTTCCAATGGGGTCATGACTTCCCTGAACAAATTAAAATATGCATTGCCCATGCTCATGTTTTCATCTTTGTTCTCTCAAAAGCTTCTTCAGAAAGAGGGTGGGTGCACCAAGAAATTGGATATGCGGCTGCTTTAAATATTCCGACTCTTCCGCTTGCATTAGATAGCATTCCTCAAGCGATGCTTCAGTCTCTTCACGCACTTCGATGGGACAGCGATATTAACATCGTCAAACAAAAGTTGTCATTAAAGACATTTGACAATCTCATTAAGGATGCACGGATAAACAAGCGTCCACTTTTTGAATGTGCCCAAACCCAAGAAGAACGGGCTTTTATGATTGCAGAATACGCAACAAAGGTTTCCCATTTAGGTTTTTATGGGTATGTGCGCCAGAAAGGAGAATGCAGTTCCTTTAATATACCTGATAAACCAATAAATCATCCTTATTGGCAATTACGATATTCGCCCAATCCTCCCAACGATTTTAGATATAGGTCGTTATCTCAGGAACGCCGGGCATTATGGGAACACGCGAGAAAGTGTGGATGTAGCCTGATAATAAACCCCTATATGGAATTTCCGGGCTACCAATCCCAAGCGAGAATCGTTCGTTTGAAAGGACTTTTAGAATTCCTGGAATCTATGTCTGATGACAGGCTTAAAGTAGCTATCAGTAAGGATATTCCTATAAGTCAAAACTTGATTATAGTTGGAGATTGGATTGTTGCTGAAGCGGTGTTTAGTTTAGTCGGAACAGGCTATCGTCAAACAATATTCACGCGTCATGCCCCAACAATTCAATCTAAGATAAAAGAGTTTGATGAAGAACTCAATTACCTCCTTAAAAAAGAAAAAAATTTCTCCAGGCTCATCGAGAAGATATGCAGTGAAAAAATCAAAGAAATATTGAAGGAATTAGAATCTAAGTAATGGGCGAAGTTAATATAGGCAGAGGCAGATTTATGGCTAATAAGCCTTTTGGCTTGGCGGTAAGGGCGGTGGTTTTGAATGATAAAGACCAGTGCCTGCTTTTAAGACGCTCCCCGAATAATAAAACCAACATCGGCAGATGGGAGTTGCCCGGTGGCAAGGTGGTTCCATGCGAAGATTTTGTTCAGGCGTTAAAGAGAGAGGTAAAAGAGGAGGCGGGGATAGATATTTCAATAATTAAGGCGGTGGATGCGGTTCAGATTGAACTGCCCGCGCTGAGTGTTGTCCGGTTGATTATGGAGGCGTGGTTGGTGTGAATATGCCCTGGGCATTCTATAATATTGGCAAATTTTATCTCTTATCAAATAAGCCCAATGAAAGTTTGATTGCCTATGCCCAAGCAATCCAGAAGAGCACCAATGATTGGATGATTGAGGATTCACTTCATTCGCTGGAAAGGCTGGCAGAGGTGAAGGAAAAACTGGCTGGTTATGAATTGGTGAAAAGATTACTTCTGCTTGGCTGGGCATTAAAATCGGGCAAGGAGGAAGTTATAAATAAGGTCCGGAGGCTTGGTTCAGGCAATTTGATTTCCGGGCCGGTGGTGATACTGGCTGGCGGGTGTGAGCAGATGGATAAGATGGCGGTTAACCGGTATCAGGAACTTCTGCTTGAGGCATTTCGGGATTTTAGAGGCACGGTCATTTCTGGTGGGACAAATTCTGGGGTGTCGGGTCTGGTCGGGCGGATTCAGGAAATTTACCCGGGTGATATTTATACAATTGGCTATCTGCCCAAATCTGCCCTTTCCCGGGGAATAGTTGATAGCCGATATAAGGAATTGCGCTATACCGAAAGCGAAGAGTTCTCGCCCCTTGAGTTTTTGCAGGTCTGGGTTGACCTGATTACTTCTGGTATTCTGCCAACACAGGTCAAGGTTCTGGGTATCAACGGTGGCGCAATTTCCGCAGTAGAATACAGAATTGCCCTGACATTAGGGGCATCGGTTGGAATTATAAAGGGAAGCGGTGGTGAGGCAGGAACTCTGCTAACTGATGAGGATTGGAATAAATCACCTTTTCTGGTGCCTTTGCCGGCTGATGGTATGATTGTCCAAGTTTTTATCGGCGGTGGCATACCGAAGTTGCCGGCTGAGATGCGCGAGGTCATTGGCAGGGCGATTCACAATGAATACCGCAAGATGAAGGCAAACAGTGGCACTACTCAGGACCCGGCGCTGTGCGACTGGGAGAAACTGCGGGATGACCTCAAGCAATCCAACCTTGAGCAGGCAGACCACATCTTTGAAAAACTGCGTCAGATTGGCTGTGAAGTTGTTGCGGTCAAAGACCGGCAAATTGAACTTATTCGGTTTACTGACGAGGAGATTGAGAAGATGGCAGAGATGGAACATGCCCGCTGGGTGTTGGAAAGGTTGCGGTCAGGCTGGCGCTGGGGCAGGGAAAGGGATGTAGCAAATAAAATCAGTCCTTATCTTGTCCCCTGGTCAGAACTGCCTGAGGAGATAAAAGAATGGGACCGGAACACGGTCAAAAAGATTCCCGAATTTCTGGCA
>CAZNRV010000110.1:0-1954 GCA_964575495.1 uncultured bacterium | reverse complement strand
AACGCCACCGGTTATGACCTGAATAAACTGCTCATCGGCTCCGAAGGCACCCTTGCCATTATCACCGAAATCACCCTGCGTCTTATTCCCAAGCCACGGCATCAGGTTGACCTCCTCATCCCGTTCAATTCGCTCAAACAGGGGGTGGGCCTGGTTCTGCGCCTAATTCAGGAAAAAAGGCTTTTGCCCGCAGTTGTTGAGTTTATGGAGAAAAAAGGGGGTGCTGCGTGCAATCAGGTGTTAAAGGAAAACCTACCCTTTGCTGACGCTGCAATCCAGGTGCTTGTTGAACTTGAAGGCAATGAATTAGAGACGATTACTCAGGATGCGCTGCGACTTGGGGAAATGGCAATGGCTCTGGGCGCTTTTGAACCAATGGTTGCCGCTGATGCCGCCAGCCAGCAAAGACTCTGGACCGCAAGGCGCTCACTTGCCAAGACCTTAAAACAGGTCTATCCTGAGGTGATTGCCGAGGACATCGTTGTTCCGCCTGCCTGTTTACCAGAAACGGTTGAGTTCATCACCAAACTTGAACAGCGGTTTGGTCTGGTGATTGTCCCGTTTGGTCATATTGGCGACGGCAACATCCACACCGACTTCTGCCGGACAACCGCGGACCGCCAAGCCTGGCACAGAACCATCAGGCTTGCGATTGACCGCCTGATTGAGTTCGTTGTCGGAATTGGCGGTCAGGTCACCGCTGAACACGGCATCGGCGCACTCAAAAAAAGACTGTTGAAAAAGGGCTTGGGTGAAACTGAAATCAACCTGATGAAAAGACTAAAAAATTGCCTTGACCAGGAAAATATCCTAAACCCCGGCAAAATCCTGCCCTGAATGGAATCCTGCCTTCCGCGCAAAGACAGGGTTCTAATCCGAAGTTACCTGCTAAATTATTAAGGGGGTGAGAGGGGCTGTTACCCTGATGGTGATTTCCCGGGTTAAATAGGAAGAGAATCCGGAGGTGACAGATGGGGTAACTGAAGAGGTAAAATCCAGAATGACCCCCTTGGTAACAAACCGGGTGATTCTCAGGGCAAAACCGAGAGCAAGCCCTGGGGCAAGCCCGAAAATGACCTCGGAAATAACCGCCGGAATAAAATAGAGAGTAACCAGGGGGACGGTATGGGGGATGGGGTCTGAAATTTCCAAAATTTCGCATAATTCATTGAATATTAAAGAAATAGACAAATTTTGCCCCGCTTGATTTTGTTAACCTATAGGTTAAATTTTTCTAATGACCAATGAGACCCCGGAAACCGGCTTTGCCCGAAAATTGGGCGAGCGCCTGCGTGAGATAAGAAAAGGGTCAAAGACTACGCTCAGAGCACTGGCAGAGAAAATTGCACCCGATTCCAGTGGTTATTATGTGCTTCTGCACCGTCTGGAAACGGGTAAAATCGCCAGCCCTTCAATTACCCTCATTGTTAGATACCTTGCCGGTTGCGGGGCAACATTTTCAGATATCCTTGAGGTCTTAAACCCTGTGGCAACCCCTGCATCCGAGCCAGCAATCAAGGCGGCAGGGGAGATTCAGGCGGCAAGCGAAGACCTGCCTGAGCCATTGAGAACCGAGGTCAGGCAGATTGATGAGCGCCTGAGCCGGCTAAGACCAGAAGAAACCCTGAATCAGCGGCTCAACCGCATCCGGGGAATGACAAAAAACAGAATCATCCGCACCCTGCTTGAGGATACGCTTTATGATATTATCACCGCTGAACAGGCAAAGGAGATTGAGTATGAAAAACTTGCCCAACTCTGCCAGTATGCAAGAAAAATATTTACCATCCATCTGCGCACCCGCACCCGACCCGAACGCCGGATGCGCCGGTTGGAACTTGAGCGCGACCGCATCAAAGTCCTGAACCTGCCTGAGGCGGGAGTTGCCACGGTTGAGGATGCGATTAAAGAACTTTATAACGAGATGGAAAAACAGGGATTGTTAGATGAGGAC
>CAZNRV010000109.1:0-4958 GCA_964575495.1 uncultured bacterium | reverse complement strand
TTTGGTTAGAGCGCTTGCTTGACATGCAAGAGGTCACCTGTTCAAGTCAGGTATCGCCCATTCTAATGCAACTCACAGGAACAATAAGTGGAAGAACAATTTATTAATCTGCGGGCATTGCAGGAAATTGATATGGAGTTGAAAAATTTACAGGAGCGACTGGCAGTCTTGCCGCGCCGGGTTCAGGAATTGAAACGGGCGGTTGCAACCGCTAATGCCGAACTTGAGGTAAGGAAGCAGGCTTTGCCCGGACATAAAAAGCAGTACAAACTCACCGAGGTTGAATTGCGCTCTACTGAAGAGAAAATCGCTACCTATTCAGTGCAGCTTTATTCAGCGAAAACCAATGAGCAATACAAGGCGTTCATCAAAGAGATTGAAACGCAGAAAAAGCTGAAGGTAGAGATTGAGGATAAAATGATTGCGCTGATGGAGGAGATTGAAAAACTGGAAAAAGAATTTAAGGAACTGGAAAAGTCGGTTGCTGAAATTGAGGCAGAGACTCAAAATAAACTTAATGTAATTGAAACAGAAAAAGGGGAATTGGAAAAGGCAATCTCCGAGAGGGAAAAACGTAGAGGGGAAATCGCCCGTCTATTGCCTGAAGGGCTTTTACGGCGTTATGAGCGGATACGTGCCAGTAAGGGAGGTCTGGCAGTTGCCACTACCGAAAACGACCGTTGTAACGGCTGTCTCAGTCCGATTCCGCCTCAACGACTTTTGGAAATCGCCCGCCAAGATAAACTTTACCTGTGCGAGGCGTGTGGCAGAATTTTAATTCCTACACCAAACCCAAAACAAGCGTCAGATAAGTGAACGGTAATCGACAGGTTGAGACTGTCAATCCCTATCTTGTTCAGATTGACGGTTCATCCCGCTGCAACCCAGGTCCGGCAGGCATCGGGGTCCGCATCATCAGCCCGAATGGCAAGGTGGTAAAGGAAATCAGCCGATTTATAGGTAAAAGGACCAACAATCAGGCAGAGTATGAGGCGTTGATTACCGCTCTTAATGAAATTCGCCTAATCGGTAGGCATCATTTCGTGATTCATACCGATTCCGAATTGCTTTACAATCAGCTTCAGGGTCGCTATAAGGTAAGTAACCAGGAGCTGAAAGAGCTCCACAGTAAGGCAAAAAAGCTGCTCGCTACCGTGCCCTATGTTACCATTACACTCATATCCCGGAACGACAACCGTTCGACCGATAGACTGGCAAAAGCAGCTTCTCGAACCGGACAGAAAATTATCGATGAAAAATAAACGCGGTTCTCAAGTCGCTTTAACTTGGCTGATGCCTTTGGGAACGCTGGTTCAGTTCATGTTGCCTCGGTGGATGGTGATAATAATTGCCACGCTTGCCGGACTGCTCGCCTATAAATTGAATTACCGCCAGCGGCAACGCTTGATTGAAAACTACCGCCATATTCTGGGGCAGAATACCCCAAACAGAGTATTGGAACGCACCGCCTGTCAGGCTTTTAAAAATCTTGCGGTCTGCTATGCCGACCTGCTCAGAGTACCGGTAATGAAAAAAAAGACCGCACGGATTGGTAAACTTGACCGTAGGACAATTGACCAGGTTATGGCAAAGGGGCGTGGTGTTATCCTAGTTACCGGTCACATTGGCAACTGGGATCTCGCCGGGGTATTTCTCTCGGCATTGGGTTACCCGATTTCAGCCGTGGTTGAACCCATCCCGCGCGGGTGGATGAAAACCTTTAACCGCTATCGTAGTGCCTGTGCAATGGAAACCATTCCGATTCCTGACCGGCATCGAATTCGCAGAGCGATAGAAAATAAAAGACTTTTAGCACTGGTTGCCGACCGTGACCTGACGGGCACGGGAATACTTTGTCCGGCATTTGGCGCCCAGCGCTACTTCCCAAAAGGACCAGCGGTCTATTCATTGCGGTATAATGTGCCGATTGTTATCGGCTACTTTGTTAAACAGGAGAAGCAAAATAGCCCCCCTTATCTGGGTGTCATCGAGGGTCCGCTGGAATTTCAGGCAACCAATAATATGGAATCAGATATAATCAAACTTACCCATTTGATTGCTCGCCGTCTCAACGAAATTATTAGCCGTTATCCTGACCAGTGGTTGGTTTTTAACGCTGACTGGCAATGAAGCGAGCTAAAATCAAGATTCTCCGTTTAAATAAAAATATCGCCGTGCCCTACAAGGCAACACCCGGAGCTTCTGGTTTCGACCTATCGGCTGCTCAATCCATAACAATCAAGGCACGCAGTTTTGGCGTTGTTCCTACCGGTCTTGCCATTGAATTACCTGCGGGTATTGAAGCCCAGATTCGCCCTAGGTCAGGGTTGGCTTTTCATCATGGCATTGGTGTTTTAAACAGTCCAGGTACGATTGACCCTGACTATCGCGGAGAAATCAAGGTGATATTATTTAACATTTCCGATAAAAGTTTCACTGTCCAACCCGGGGATAGAATAGCCCAAATTGTGTTTTCACGTATCATTCCAGTGGAATTTGAAGAAGCTGCGGCGCTTTCTAAGACCAGAAGAAATAAAGGCGGGTTTGGTCACACCGGGTAAAAGATGCGCATCTGCCTCGTATCAAGTGCCTATCGACCTTATATTTCTGGCGTGGGCGAGCACGTGCATTATCTGGGGAGGGAATTGCAAAAATTGGGACATACCGTCCATATTCTGACAACAACTTATCATGGGATTAGGGATAGTGAATGCCATCCCACCACGCGACTGGGCAAGGGGTTTATCATTCCCTTTGCCAAGGGGGAATTTACTCTTCCAATAGCAGGAAATCTTGCCGTCCAGGTAAGGGAATTCTTTTCTTCAAACCATTTCGATATTGTTCATTGTCATGGCATATTTCCACCTGAACTTGCTTATTGGTCTGCCCGTTATTCCCCGTTCCCAGTAGTAGTAACTTTCCATGTAGTCAACCCACTGTTACCAAGATTTATCTATTCTGCTTTCCGTGCGCTTTTCACAAAACTTCGAAATAAATTGCGCGCAAAAATAGCAGTCTCACGAGCATGTCAAGAATGGGCGGCGAGTTTTTTTCCTGGCAAATACTGGGTAATTCCTAATGGAGTTGACTTTAGTATTTTTCACCCCGGGGTTAAACCTGCACTGCCCCCGGTGCAAAACCACCGACTTTTATTCGTTGGCAGACTCGAAAAAAGAAAAGGGCTTGATTATCTTTTTCAGGCATTACCGGCAGTGCTTGCTTCCTATCCCGGTACCGAGTTGGTAGTTGTTGGTTTTGGTCCTTTAAAAAAGTATTATCAACGGCTAGTTAAGAAACTGAGCATCGGCAAATCAGTTCGGTTTGTTGGTGCTGTTCCAAATCAAGAACTGGCAGGTTATTATACTGGCGCAACTATCTACATTGCACCGACAACGGGGCGCGAGGCAATGGGTATAGTCTTGATTGAAGCGATGGCTTGTGGCTTACCGGTCATTGCTTCACAGATAACTGGTTATGATGAAGTGATTCAAAATGGCGTCAATGGGATTCTTGTGCCACCGGGAAAGCCAGAAAAACTGGCAGAAAAAATTATCCTACTGTTAGGTTCGGAAACTATTAGGGGAAAACTTAGTGAGCAGGCGCTAATTCGGGCACGTGATTATGAATGGAGTAAAATTGCCCGTGAGGTAGAGAAGGTATATCTGACGGTGAGCTAAATATGCCTTTACGTATTTGCCTTGTTACTGCTGCTTATCGCCCGTATCCTTCTGGGGTGAGTGAGCATATTTACAATCTCGCAAAGTCACTCAAACAACTTAATCAGGAAGTGACCATTGTCACTACCCGGTTTCCTGATTTTGAGAACCTGCCGAATAAAAGAGTGGAACCGGTAATCGTTTATCGTTTTGGACGCGCCGTGCTTGTTCCAATGAACCTTTCCTATGCCACCCTGCCAGTCGGTTTGAAGCTTCCCGCTCAGATTGCGCGTTTTTTTCAGACCCACCACTTTGACATTGTTCACTGTCATGGGCTTTTCTTTCCGGAAATCTCTTACTGGGCTTTACGCTACAGCCGGGCAACAAATCTGGTGACCTTTCTCACCGCCGGGTTTAAAATTCATACAACAGGTAGCAACATATTTCGTTTCCTTTTCCGCAATCAGATTAATAAAATTCACGGCAAAATCGCAATCTCCCGACGGGCGGAGGCGGCCATTCAGCCATATCTTCCGGGGGAATACCGTATCATTCCCTCGGGTGTTGATTTAACCCAATTCCGACCCGGATTGCCGCCATTGCCTGGGAAAAAAGAAAAAAATAGAACCGTTCTGTTCCTTAACCGTTTGGATAAAAGAAAGGGATTGGATATTTTAATTCAGGCGATGCCACTGGTCCGGAAAAAAATCTCTGATGTTCGGCTAATTGTGGTTGGTAAAGGGCCGCTGGATTCAAAATGTCGGCAAATAGTAAAGAAATTTGGTCTAGAGGAAATAGTTAAATTTATGGGAAAAGTCGGTCAGGAGGAACTGCCCAGATATTATTGCGGTGCTGATGTTTATTGTGCGCCCGCTCTTGGTGGCGAGACCCAGGGCATTGTGCTCCTCGAGGCAATGGCATGCGGTGTCCCGGTAGTTGCATCAAAAATTCCTGGTTATGATGAAACCGTCCGTGATAATATTGATGGGATTCTTTTCCCGCCAAGTGAAATCAGTAGCCTTGCCGAGTGTATCGTTAAGGTTCTTACCGATGACACATTAAGAAACAGGCTGATTGCCAATGGTCTAAAAAGGGTTCAGGATTTTGCCTGGCCTCTTATTGCCCAAAAGACGCTCAATTATTATCAGGAATTACTGGCGATCAAAAAACAACGTTTGAGCAAGTAGGGCAAACTGTTGTAGTGTGAAATCTGCAGCTCGTGCATCAACAGGCAAATTTAACCGCTCAAAAATGTTTTTTAATTTTTCTTTGTCAATGCTAAAGTTCAATGCAATGTTATTT
>CAZNRV010000108.1:0-5173 GCA_964575495.1 uncultured bacterium | reverse complement strand
ATTATCTTTATGTGGCAAATTCGCTGAGTATGAAGGTGCTTGATATCTCTGACCCTGGTCTACCCAGAGAGGTGGCAGCCGCGGTTGAGAGTTGTGGCCGAGACTTGGGGCATGCCTGCATTGTAGTGCAGGACAGTTTTGCCTATATTGATGAGCCACCATCGGCCGGGTTGCGTTCCATTGACATATCCAATCCGCTCGCCCCCAGGCGCGCGGGTCTGGTTAGAACCTACAATTCACCCGACGATATGGTCTTAAGAGACTCCTTTCTCTATTTAGCCGAGTATGCCCGGTTTGAGGTGGTCAATATCGCCCGTCCCCGTGAACCGGTGCTGGTAGGAGGGTGCAGGGCTGTGGGAGGCGTTGCTGTAGTAGTCCGAGATTCATTCGCTTATACTGTAGCCCGTGCTGTGGAGATTATCAACATTGCCAGACCAGATAGTCCATTCGTTCATTCAACCATTACTGGACACAAAGCCACTGGAATTGCGATATATGATTCATTTCTTTATTTACCTTATGTTTATGACACCCTGTATGTCTATAGCGTAGCCAATCCAAGCGCACCCTATCTGCTCTCGTTTGTGCCTACCGGGGTCTGGCCATCTGATGTGGTGATAGATGGCTCGCTGCTTTTTCTTGGCACAGTGTCAGGCAAAATTGAGACGTATGATATATCCAGTCCAGCCCAGCCAAGGAGAGTGGCGAGCATTACTGCGCCGTGCTATGTCGACCGGCTTTATTCTGCTGGCGGCTACATCTATGCAGTTATGTACGATGCCGGAGTGGCAATTTATGAAACCACCGCTATTGGCATATGCGAGAGATTCACCGACGGAAACCAGGGCAACTGTTTATTTCGCATTTTACCCAATCCGACCAAGGGTGCAATCTACCTTTCCCTGCCGGATGGTAATTTGACCCGTCTGCGGGTATTTGATGCAACTGGTCGGTGTGTAAAAAATGTTCAGGCACCAAGTGAAACCCAATTAGAGCAACCTTATCGTCTTGATTTATCCCCCCTGAGTGCCGGTGTCTATTTTGTAGAGGCAGAAATGGGCGGTATTAAAAAGAAGGCGGCTCGAGTAATCAAACAATAGCAAGGAGGCAGAGATGAAGAGGGGAATGTATGTAATATTGCAGGTAGTATGCTTACCAGCATCGGTCTGGGCGCTGATGCGTGCCTATTCAGTTGAACCGGCAAAGGCATCCTGGTCTGCTTGGACACACTATAGCGACACAATTGCCCAGACCATCACCTGTAACTTTGACTCGCTGGTGTATGTGGAATTTTTTAATGGCAGAGGGTCAAGCCAAAAGATTCGTGTCTCGGTGCTGACATATCCCGGTATGTTTCCTGTCGCATCAGGTGACACAAGCGATGGCGGAGACCACAAGTGGCTTCGTTGCTATCTTGTTACAACCGCACCTGAGTCAATTGTTCGGGGCAAGCGGTATCTGTTTAAGTTCACAAGGAATAATGATAGTATCCAATACTACTATAACCCCAATAACCCTTATGGTTATGGTGAAATAAAGGTTGGCGATCGAGGTTGGAATCAGAATGAGCCAGCCAACGCTTGCGATTTATGTATGCGGATATACGGGCGGATGAATAAGGTGGAGAAAACTTTCTGGGGTGTTGAGCCTAATTATATACCCTGGGATGACGAAGAGACTTTATCAGATGGGCGATATGTTGTGGAGCATTGGGTTGAGCGGTGCACAACCGCGGGTGTGGGTGCGTTGCGACTTAGTTTAGAGTGGAGATACTATGATACCACCTGGATTCCTAATGACTGGGATTGGGATTTGTGTCCATTTCGGGTTATTGATTTTGCAAAGAGGTGGTATCAGAATAGTGCTGGTTGCGAACTCTTCGGAATGCTCGTAACCACGCCCAAGGTGTATAGTTCAAGATGGGTCGTTAGCCCTTCCAAGAGTACCGATACAATCGATACAGCGGTTTTTTGTGCACCAAGAAATTTGTGGATTTCACATCAGGCGGACACCAATTATTGGGTTATGTATCTTGATTCACTGGTGCGTTATGCTGATGGAGTTGGATGTTCTATCCATACCTGGGAAATGTGGAATGAGCCAAATGACACCTGTGTGGATGACACTTTATATCCAAAGGGGGTAACAGGTTGGTGGCGGCGACCTAACATAGATTATTTAGAGGAGGAGTTCCGCGGTCTGAAAGGACTGGTTAAGTTGTATTTAAGGATGGCGTATCTTGCTGACAGTGTGATAAAAAGCAAGTCCGGACATCAGAATGACCGCATTTTAATCGGGTCGATGTGTGGGGCGGACCTGGAAAATGAGCATCAGGTTAGTGGTACTGACTGGCTGAAGATGTGCTATGAGGTGGCACAGGAAAATGGCTGGGGGATTTTCTGGGATGGGGTTTCAGTGCATCCATATCACAATGGCGGCTGGGAAAATTTAAGTGGTGGATTTGACCCGGCGCATTTTCAGTGGATTAGTGATACATTGAGGGATGTAATGCGCAGTAACGGAGACCAGGGTGAATTGTGGAATACCGAGGTGGGCTGGGATACGATAGGAAGGGATTCATTGAGGAATGCGCGGAGTTTGACCGAGATGTTTGTTTCGTCTCTGGGGTCAAGCGCATTACCGCAGGGTGGGTTTGACAGGGCGTTCTGGTGGTTGTTCAGAGAGGGTCCGGCAGGAAAGTGCGGTCATTTTCCGTTGCTTACCTATCACCTTGATACCGCCTATGCTTCATATTATGCTTTTAAGCAGCTCACGGGTATCATTACCGGCAAGAGGTTTAATCAGCGGGTTTTTTTAGATGACGCGCGGGATGATTCGGTGCGGGTTTATGAGTTTGAAGAGCCGCTGAGCCAGAAGAAAACCTGGGTGGCATGGAAGAATCAGGTGACACGGGACAGTAATGAGCCAAGATGCGCGGTGAAGATTCCGGTAAGGAGTGATACGCTTTTTTATGCGCCTTTGGATTATGATGGAACTCAGGTAATAGATAATCAGGTTGCTGAAAAAGATGGCTGGTTTGAGATTGACCTTTCGGTGCGACCGGTTTTTCTGACCGAGAAGAGCGAGATTAACCGTCCGGATTTGAGGGTGGATAGTATCAGGTTGGTGCCTTCACAGCCACAGGTGGGAAGACAAGAAAGCATATATGTCTGGGTGAAGAATGTGGGGAATAGAAGAACGCCGGGTGTCATTGCCCAAGAAGATTCAGCTGTTGACCAGCCTCCGACATCCCTTTATTTGCACTGGAATGACAGTCTCATCGATTCAATAATGACATTTAGGAGTATAGGACCGGGAGAGGTGCGGAGGTTTGCATTCTTTATCCCATCTGTTCCAGAATGGATGCGCGGTAACAGTCTGATTAAGGTTTCGGTTAACCAGAGAGAAGGGTTTGTGGAACTGGATATGGATAATAACTCGGGCTACAAGCGAACTTTTGTGCGGAGATACCCAACCGGTGAGGTTGCTGTTGTTCTAGGACCAGGGAATAAGAGCAATCTGCCAATATGCCTTTTCCGACTGAACTCCCATTCCTGGGAGAAGGATTCAACCGGTAATACTCCTGCCGATAGCGCCAGATTGGGGCAATATTACTACGGTCTGTTTGATACAATTCCGATTGATAGCGCATTTACCGACTGGTTTGTTTTCAAGCAGGATACCTTCTGGCGGTTTATTTTCGGTGAGGGCAGATATAAGTTTCTTGCTCAAGTAAAGGACGAGGCAGAGAACACCAGCCCGGTAATTGGTGATGGTGAAAATAGTCTGCTCGTCTTTGATACGACCTCACCTGCTGGCAGTATCAATCTGAATAATGATGCAAGATTTACGAATGTGCCCGAATGTTCGCTTCATATAAGTGTAATTGATTCGCTTTCCGGGGTAAGGGCGATGCGGCTCGGCAACAAACCGCTCGAGAATATAATAGAGAACCCGGGGTTTGACCCGGCTCGGGAAAACTGGGAATTTTCGGGTAGCACCAGATATGATAGCGCTCTGAGTATGGTAGTTTTTTCCACTGGTTCGGGCTATGTTTGGCAGAAAATCGGCAAGGAGATATTATTGAGTTATATCGGGTCGACAGTTAAACTTAAAGCGGATGTGCTTGTTCAGGTTCCAGGGACAGAAAGCACGACAATCGGTTATTTGCAGTTTTACTATCTGTTCACAAACGAGAATCCTGAGATAGGTGACAGTTTTGCCCTGATATGTGAGAGTGGTTTCACGGGCGGGGTTTATTTACTGGCTGGCGGAGATAACCATGAGGCAGAGTTTCAGTTGCCAAGTCCTGAACCCGAATCGGGCTGGGTTTTTGCTGGCGGAGTTGCTAAACTTATGGTTCAAATTGATTCAGAAAATGGCAGGGTTTGGGTGGATAATATGAGGCTTGAGGCATGCGGGCCAGAACCTGAATATTCCTGGTGGCTGAGTTATGCGGGAAAAATAAACTGGTCACTGGACCAGGGGGATGGCTATAAGGAGGTATGGGCGGTTTTTGCCGACTCTGCGGGGAATGAAAATCATCTGCCCGTTGTTGACTCAATCGTGCTGGATGCAACTCCACCAGTGGCTTGGCTCGCTGAACCCGAGGCGGGCACCTTTGTAAATGGCCTGGTGGAGTTGACCGGCTGGGCTTATGACCCGGTTACAGTTGGCGCAGAGACGCTCTTTGCATCCTATCGGTTGTATTACCGGTATCAGGATACTACTGACTCTGAATGGCAACCTGTGAATCCTGATTCAGTTAATTGCCAATCGGTTCTACCTGACTATAGTTTCGGCTCTCCAGCACCTAATCATCTTGGGTTTTGGAATACCGCGGAACTGCCGGATGGCAATTATCTGCTTCGTCTCATTGCGCTGGATTCTGCTGGAAATGAAACAACGAGGGAGATATGGTTGGTGATTGATAACGATGGAATTCCGGAGGGGGAGGGTTCAGGACCACCTGGCGGCGGTTCAGGAATGGGACAGGGGAGCATTTTCGTCGGCTCTCAGTCCGGCAGGATTGTGCATTATTCTGAGGAACTTGACTCAATAGGAGGTTTTACCGTTTCCGATTCGGCCGGCCCAGCCTATGTTACCGGTATTCTTGTCATCTCCTCTGACAGTGTGTTAATTGTGGATGCAAGAAACCGTGCAGTTCATAGGG